>JBDHSY010000020.1:0-15047 GCA_039808405.1 Xanthobacteraceae bacterium | reverse complement strand
GTAGCCGCCGATCACGATGGTCAGGAAAAAGAACACGCCGGCCCCGGCGAAGCAGGCTTCGATCAGGCCGTATGTCCGGTGGACGTAAACGAAGCCCGCCGCGCACAGAAAGGCGAAGGTGATGAGCGCCGTCGCGGCGGCGGCGGCGGCAAGCGACGTCACGCGCAACTGCGTGCCGGCGCGCGCCTTGAAGTCGTCGATCATTTTTTCGAACATGGCTTGCCCCCGGAAAGCGCGATGCAGCCAGCAGGCTGCGTCGCTCGACGCCGCCTGCTCAGCGCTGCCAGCTTACCGCCTCCAGGTCACGCCGATCAGGAAGCCGAGGCCGAGCGCGATCGCCACCGTCGCCAGCGGCCGCTCGCGCACCGTGTCCTCGATGGTTTCGCCGATCGTGGTCGCCGCCTCCTGCGCGGCATCGGCCACGGCATGGCCGCGTTCGGACGCCTCCGAGAGAACCTCGTCGACATTGGCGCGGGCCTGCCGGTAGCCACGGCGCGCCTGCTTGCGGGCACTGCCCGCCAGCGAATTGAGAGCTTCGGTCAGCTGTTCGGCAAGGGCTGAAACATCGTTCTTCACGGCGGTTAAATCCTTTTCGAGAGCCTCGTAGGTGGTCCTGTCGGTTGCCTTCTTCACCATGTCTTCCGCTTTCTTCGCGACATCGTCGTCGTCGGGGGAGGCCATCCAAAACTCCTTGAAAAATCCTGTGCGTCGGAAAACGCCACGATGCGTCCAAAGGTTCCTTGAGGTCAATCGATCGCACGGCCGCAACCGATGCGGACTTGCGGCGGCGTCTGACGGTGCCGCGCCGCGGCCGGCGCAAACACGCGTCTTCTGTCCCGGCGCTGAGAAAATAATCGTGCCCGATCAATTGATTATGACATCGTCCGGCGTTGGCGGCGAAGTACGGCAGCTCGCGTGCAAGCGAGGCGTCGAACGCCGGCCCGCGACAACTATTTCCTCGTCGGGTGGCTGCGCACGCGACGCATCCCCAGCGAGACGATCGCTGGCTATCGGAAACGCGGCAGTCGATAGGTTAAGATCGATCTGCCTCGACAACCCCTGTCCCTCTGCGGGCTGAGGAGGGATTTGGAATGTTCACGACTTTCCGGACGCTCGTACCCGTGCTCACGCTGTTGATAGCCGGCGCATCCGCCGCGTCGGCGGGCCTGTCGCCCGAGCATCGCGCAACCTCGTCCAGCCCTCCCGAGCGGCATCGCCCCAGCCGCGACAACGGGGCGGGCGCTGGCAGCTTCGATGGCCGCTGGATGCTCACGGGCGTCAGCACGAACTGCCAGGGGAGCGGCAGTGGCGCTTTCAGAGTGTCGGGGACGCGCGTCGCCGTGACGGGCGGCGGGGGCGGGCATGTCAGTCCGAGCGGCGCATTTCGCGCCTCCACGGTGGTCGACGGCGTGCGGCTTACCGTGACCGGCCGCCTGTCCGGCAGCAAGGGCGCGGGATCGTACCGGCGCAGCGACGGATGCGTCGGCCGGTGGACGGCGGCACGACAATGAGCCCAAGAAGCCCAGGACACGACAATGGGACTGGACTCAGAGAACCTGCAATGCCGCCAAAACGGCTCGGCGACCGGGTCGCCGAGCCGCGTCGATACGGCAACTAGACGTCCAGGACGGCTACGATCTCGAACGTCCGCGGATTGACCACGACGATCCGGTCGCGGACGAGGAAGAAGTCATAGCCGCGCCAGTCCGGATAGACCGTGATGATCTCGGCCGGCAGAGGATGGAAATGCACCGTCCTCGGAACGCGGGTGCCGACCGAAATATTGAAGTTCACGTGCGTTTCCGGCTGAACTCTCTGTTCCCGGATCACGCTGGTGATCTTGGTGCGCTGCTCGGTCGAAAGCCTGGCGCCGGCGCCGGCCTGCCCGGTCGTCCGCGAGCGTTCCGAGCGCTTCGCCCCGCCCTCCGTTTCGGTGCCGTGACGCTCGGCGTTCATGCCCTTGTTGCGCTCGGCCTTCATGCCTTTGTTCTCGCCGGGCTCGCGGGATTCCGAGCGATTGGTGCGGTCGCGCTTCATATGGTCCTGGGTGGACTGCTGGCCTTTCGCGCCGTCCGGCCGGCGCTCCTGAGCCCTGTGCCGCTGGCCGTTCTCCCGATCGCCGGATTGCGTCGTGTCCTGTCGGGTGGAGCCCGCAGAGTCCGGGCTGTTCCGGTTCATCTGCGTGTCGGGCGACCCGGTGCGCGGGGCTGCGCCTGGGGATTGCTGGGTCGAAGTTCCGCCGCCTGAGGGCGATTCTTTCATGCCGGTGCCCTGGCCGAAGGCAACGCCTGTTCCGGCCAGCATCGTCATGACCGCCACGGAGATCATGAATCGATTTTTCATCGTGCTTCTCCTGTCGAAGTATGCTCCCGCAGACAACGAGACGCGATGAAGGGCGTTCCGGGCGACAACCGGGATATTCAGAGCGGCCGCGAGGAAACCACGGCCACCGGCAGCGTATCGAGAAGGAGCTTTGCATCGAGGGCGACGGGGTCCGCACCGGGTGTCAGCAGGTCGAAGAACTCGTCCCCTTGGGACACGATACGTGCATCTAAACCGCCGCGCGGCCACACCCGTCCGCCGTTGGAGGATCGGGAAAAGTGGCGCCCGGCCATGACGATGACCGCCTCGCCGCGATGGCGGCGCGCAAAGGCGATGACATGCGCGCGGTCCTCGCCCTGCACCGCAAGCGGCTCGTACTCGCCCTCGAGAAACATTTCCCGCAACGCAGCACGGATCGCCAGCAGCCGCGACGTCAGCGCGAACTTGATCGTGCCGTTCGGCCACGCGTCCGCCAGCGTGGACCACGGAGCTTGCAGCGCGCCGCCCTCCATCATGCGCCGGCGCGCCTCGAAATCCACCGGGCGCCGGTTGTCCGGATCGACCAGCGAAAGGTCCCACAGCTCGGTCCCCTGATAAAAGTCCGGAATGCCCGGCAGCATCGCCTTGAGCCCGAGCTGGCTCAGGCTGTTGAGCGCGCCGAGCAGTGCGGTACGCGAGGCGAAGCGTGCGAAGGACTGAAGAAACGGCCCTGAGCGCTTTGGGTCGAGCATGGCTGCGACGAACGCCTCGAGCGCACGCTCGTAGCCGTCGTCGACGTTGATCCAGCTCGTCTGCTGCTTGCCCTCGCGCGCCGCCTTGATCGCGTAGGCGCAAACGCGGCGGGTCAACTCCGGGCTGATCCCCTCCAGCGGCCACGCTCCGATCAGCGCCTGATAAAGCATGTACTCGTGCGCCGCGGACGGCGCATCCGGCGTGGACCGCAAGCCTCCGTTCATGCCGCGCCATTGCGCCACGGCGCCGGCCCAGTCGTCCGCCAGCTCGGCCAGCGCAAGGATGCGCATGCGGGCATCCTCGCCCCGCTTGGTGTCATGCGTGGCGGTGGCGGTCAGCCCGGCGGGAGCCGCTGTCGCGCGGGTGCGCATGGCGGCATGAAAGGCGTCGCTGTCGATGCCACCGCACGACGGGTCGTTGCCGACTTCGTTGAGCGCAAGGAGCCGGTGATAGCGATAGAAGGCGGTGTCTTCGAGCGACTTCGCCATCAGCGGACCGGTGAACTGCTGAAGCCGCAGGGCGAAGTCCTGCACCCGGCGCCGGCTGTAGGCGCGCCCGTCCGCGAGAAGATCGAGCGTCATGGCGGCGTACAGGAAATCGAAAATGTCGAGGTCCGGTCCCGGCCAGCGCCGCCGGGCCGCGGCGATCGCCTGCCCGATGGTCTCCCGGTCGGCCGGCGAGGCCTCGACCGTGGTGACGTAGCTGCGATAGACCGGAAACGCGACGACATAGAGCCGCAGCGCGGCGCTGAGCCGATCCGGCGTATAGTCGCGGGTGCTGTAGTGCCCGGCCGCGATGCGCGCGAGAAGCTGCGCCAGCGTGGTGAAATCGCTGGCCAGAATGGTGTCGAGCACGCGCTCCTTGGCCTCCGCAAGAATCGCGGAAAAGTCCCGCGGCTCGCCGCTGAAACGCCGCCACGTTTCATCGAGCGCCGGCAGCCCCCGCTCCTCGAGCAGCACGCGGGACAACAGATTGAGCCATTCGTAGCCGGTGGTGCCATGCACGCCGGGAAACCTCGGCAATTCCTCGCCCTCGCCGAGGATCTTCTCGACGGTGACGTGAAACGACGCGGCATCCGCGCCGCGCAGGCTGCGGATCATCTGCCTCAGCCGCCGCGAATACTGGTGAGGATCGCGCAAGCCGTCGATATGGTCGATGCGCAGCCCCTGCAACCGGCCTTCGGCGATCAGGCGGCGCACCAGCGCATGCACCATGCGGAAGGTGTGAATGTCCTCGACGCGCACCCCGGCCAGATCGTTGACGTCGAAAAAGCGCCGATAGTTGATGCCGGACACCGCCACGCGCCACGAGGCGAGGCGATAGTTCTGGCGTTCGAGCAGCCAGTGCAGGGCGTGCCGGCCGTTGTCATGGTCGGCGCGATAAGCTTCCAGTCCGCGCGCGATGACCGCCGCCGCGCCGTCGATGGCGGCAAGCCGGGCCTTGTAGGCCGGCGCCTGTCCGTAGGTCGGCGAATTGGGAGCGGGGTAGGCGTCGGCGAGTTCGATCAGGGCGCGGCCGGTCGGCGTCGCCCCGGCCCCGGCGGCCGCCACCACGGTGCGAACGATGTCGCCGTAGCGGTGCGGCGTGATCGGAAAGCGGTGGTCGAAATACCAGGCTGAAAAGGTGCCGTGCTCCGCATCGAAGCGCAGCGCGATCTCGCCGCTGGTGAGCGCCTCGCCATAGGGCCGGCCGAGCACCGGCAGCAGCACCCCGCCGCCGTGCCGGTAGGGCAACAGCTCCCAACTGATGTCGAAGACCCGCGCGTAGGGCGATTGCCGGCCCCATTCCAGCACGTCGAGCCACCAGCCATTGTCCGCGTAGCCGATACCCATGTGATTGGGGACGAAATCCAGGATCAGGCCGAGCCCGGCCGCATGCAGGGCGTCGCTCAGGCGCAGGAACGCCGGCTCGCCGCCGAATTCCGGGTTCAGCGCGGCATGGTCCACGACATCGTAGCCGTGCCTGCTGCCGGCGCGCGCCTTGAGGAACGGCGAGGCGTACAGGTGGGAGATGCCGAGCGCCTTGAGATACGGCACGAGCCGTCTCGCCTGGTCGAAGCCGAACTCCCTGCTGAGTTGCAGGCGATAGGTGGCGCCGGGCAGACCGGCCGTCATCGCGCCGCCTCCAGCGTCGCGCGCACCGACCACGGCCCGAGCCTGGCGGCGCCCTCGCCCCAGATCGTGACGCCGCGCGCGGCGGCGGCGATCTGCGGCCGATCACTGAGGTTGGCGACGAGCGACAGCCGCCGTCCGTCGTTCAGTCCCCAGGACGCGCTCAACAGGTCGTCCTGCCACACCGACGCCGCGTCGCCGGGGTCGACCGAGGGCAGCAGCGGCACGATCCAGCGCCGCCGCGCATGAAGCAGCCGCCGCACGAGATCGCGCCGTTGCCGGTAAGGCTCGTCGTCGGCCTCCGACCAGTCGAGACGCGTGTGCGCCACGGTCGAGTCGATCAGCGGATCGGGAATCCCCTCGCCCGAATCGGCATACGCCTCGGCGAATTCCTTGCGGCGGCCCTGCCGCACCGCTTCGGCCAGTTCGCCGTGGAAGTCGCAGAAAAAGGGAAACCGCCGCCGCGTGCCCCATTCGTCGCCCATGAACAGAAGCGGCGGCGACGGCGCCAGCAGCGTGATCGCCAGCGCCACCGCCAGCGCCCCGGACGGCGCCAGCTCGGCCAGGCGCTCGCCACGGGCGCGGTTGCCGATCTGGTCGTGGTTCTGCAAGAAGTTGACGAAGGCGGTGGCCGGCAGGTGGCTGCTCCGCTCGCCGCGCGGCAGGCCGCCGCGATGCGCCGACGGCTCGCCCTGGTAGACGAAGCCCTCCGCCAGCGCGCGCGCCACCAGAGCCTTCGGATCGCGATAGTCGCGGTAATAGCCAGTGCTCTCGCCCGTCAACGCGACATGCCAGGCGTGATGATAGTCGTCGTTCCATTGCGCGCGCAGGCAGGTGCGCGCGCCGGCCTGCGGAGCGAGCAGGCTGGCGCAATTGTCGTCGTTCTCCAGAACGAGATGGATGTGGCGGCCGGCCTCTTCCGCGAGCGTCACGACGGCCTCGTCGAGCTCCCGCAACAGCAGGGCGCGGCCCGGCTCGACGATGGCGTGCACCGCATCGAGCCTGAGCCCGTCGAAGCGAAAGTCCTCCAGCCAGTAGAGCGCGTTCTCGACCGCGAAGCGCCGCACCTCGGGTACGCGGTAGTCGATGGCCTCGCCCCACGGCGTGCCCGCGCTCATGAAGAACGCGGGCGCATAGCGGCCGAGATAATTTCCTTCCGGTCCGAAGTGGTTGTAGACGACATCGAGAAACACCATCAGGCCGTGGCCGTGCGCCGCGTCGATCAGCGCCTTGAGGTCCTGCGGGGTGCCGTAGGCGCTCTCCGGCGCGAACAGCAGCACGCCGTCGTAGCCCCAGTTCCAGCGGCCCGGACAATCCGCGACCGGCATCAGTTCGATCGCGGTGAACCCCATGTCGGCGATGGTGGCCAGCCTGTCGATCGCCGCGCGGAACGTGCCTTGCGGCGTGAAGGTGCCGACATGCAGTTCCAGAAACGCCGCCTCATGCCATGGCCGCCCTTGCCATTCCGCGCAGGTCCAGCCGAAGGCGTCGTCGGTGACGAGGCTGGGGCCCGCGACGTCGCGCGGCTGGAAGCGCGAGGCGGGATCGGGCACCTCGATCTCGCCGTCGATGCGAAACCAGTACAGGAGGCCGGGCCGGCCGCCTGCGCGTGACACCTCGTACCAGCCGTCGCGCCGCGTCATCGGGTAGCGTTCGGGGTGGGGGCCGTCGTCGAGGACGAGATCGACGGACCGTGCGGCCGGGGCCCAGAGCCGAAACGTCACGCCGTCCGCGTCGACGCGCGGGCCAAACTGCCGGGCATGCGACCGCATCGTCAGTCCCCCGGACGGCTCGCGACGACAACAGACAAACGATCATCGGGCTGCAAATTCAGGCTCCACCGTTGCTGTCACAACCGGCGAGGCAGGGTTTGCGTTCCGCGAAGGCGCGGACGGCATGGAACTTCCGGTCGCGCGCGCGAGTTGGGTTCCCGATGAACGTGCAAGCGCAGACGGCCCCTTCCGCGACAAAAACCCCGTGCGCCGCCTGCGGCCGCGCGCAGCCCGCCCGCGACCGCTTCGTCGTGAACGGCTGTCCGATCCGGCAATGCGTCGCCTGCGGCCTCGGCTACGCCGAGCCGGGCGGCTTCGAGCCAACCGATTACTACACGGCCAACTACTTCAATGGCGGACACAGCGACGGCTACGCCGACTATCTCGGGGCCGAGCCGGTGCTGCGCCGCGAGTTCGCCCGCACCGTCGCCTTCATCCGCTCCCAGGTGGCGGGCGGGCGGCTCATCGACATCGGCTGCGCCTATGGCTTCTTCCTGCAGGAGGCAAAACCCTATTACGAGGTAAGCGGCATCGAACTCGCCGCGGACGCCGCCGCGCATTGCCGCGCGATCGGTCTCGACGTGCACACCGGTGTCGCCGACGAGGCCACGATGGCCCGGCTCGGCCCGTTCGACGTCGTCACCCTGCTCGACGTCATCGAGCATCTTCCGGAGCCGCAAAAGGTGCTCGCGCTGGCGGCGCGGCACTTGAGGCCCGGCGGCATCGTCACCATCACCACCGGCGACTTCGGGTCGCTGGCGGCGCGGCTGACGGGCCCGAAATGGCGCCTGATGACGCCGCCGCAGCATCTGTGGTTCTTCACGCGCGACAGCATGCGCGAGATGGGCGCGCGCTGCGGGCTGACATTGACGCATTTCAGCCACCCCGGCAAAGTCGTGCCGCTGTCGCTGATCGAATTCCAGTTGCGCCGCATGCTCGGGCTGCGCGCGGCCCCTGCCGCCAATGCGAGCGGCGTCGGCATTCCGGTCAACCTGTTCGACGCGATGCGGGTGGTGCTGCGGAAGGAGCATTGAATGACCGAGCGGCTGTCGGCCACGCAGATCGCGCTGCTGCTGCTCTACGCCTGCGGCATGGCGGGAGGGCAGCTTCTGTTCAAGAGCGCCGCGTTGCGTTACGCGGCCAGCACCGGCACCACCGGCGACCGCCTGTTCGGCCTTGCGCACAACGGCTTCTTCATCGCCGCGGTAGCGCTCTATGCCGCGCTGGCGCTGCTGTGGGTGTGGGTGTTGAGTTTCACCTCGCTGTCGCGCGCCTACCCGTTCGTCGCCATCGCGTTCGCGGTCACGCCGCTGCTCGGCGGGCTTGTGTTTGGCGAGCCGCTTGCGCTGCGGCTGTTCGTCGGATTGTTCCTGATCCTGTGCGGGCTGTTTTTCGTGATCGGCTGAGGAAACTTTGGCGCGCCCCCGTCGTTGAGAAGCATGCGCGTCATCTCGTCCGATACGGTGTGGATCGTCTGTCCGGCCTTCAACGAGGAGCGGACCCTGGCGGGTGTGCTCACCCGGCTGATCGCGCACGGCTACAAGGTCGTCGTCGTCGATGACGGTTCGCGCGACAAAACGCGCGAGATCGCCGAAGGGCTGGCGGATGCGGTCGTCAGCCACCCGGTCAATCTCGGGCAAGGCGCGGCGCTCGCCACCGGTCTTGCGTTCGCGCTCGCGCAAGACGCCGACTATATCGTCACGTTCGACAGCGACGGCCAGCATCGCGCGACGGACATCGCGCGGATGATCGCCACGCTGAAGTCGACCCGGTCGGACTATGCGCTGGGGAGCCGGTTTCTCGCGGGCCGGCAACGCATTCCGCTGCTGCGGCGCCTGCTCCTGCGCGCCGCCACGATCTTCACCGCGCTGACCACCGGTTTGCGGCTGACCGATACGCATAACGGCCTGCGCGCCTTCACCCGCCGCGGCGCGGCCGCGCTCGATCTGCGACAGGACCGCATGGCGCATGCCTCCGAGATCCTGTCGGAGGTGGCGCTGAGCCGCCTGCCCTACGTCGAGGTGCCGGTCACCATCGACTACACCGAATATTCGCTGGCCAAGGGGCAGCGCGCCAGCGACGCCGTCATGATCCTGCTCGACCTGTTCGCCAGAAAGCTGCACCGATGATCGTCCAGATGGTTCTGTCCGTTCTGCTTGGCGCCGTCCTGTTGCACGGCTGGACGCAGTTGCGCCGCTCGCCGCTCATTGCCTGGATGTCGCTGACGGCCGCGACCGGCGGGCTCTATCTGGTCTGGGCGCCGGCGCATACGACCGAGATCGCCGGCATGGTCGGCATCGGCCGCGGCGCGGATCTCATCATGTATCTGTGGGTCTGCATCAGCCTGAACCTGCTGCTCAGCCTGCACCTCAAGCAGCTGCGCCAGCAGGAGACCCTCACCCGGCTCGCCCGTCACGTGGCGCTCGCCAATGCGTTCGTGCGGACCAACGACGTCAGGGCCGCGGCGGCGCCGACGGTGGCGCGGCTCCAGGGCGACGGGCGTAGGTCCACGCGAATGCGCGGTCATACCGCGTGACCTCGTCGATCCGAACGACCGGCTGACCGGCGGCGCAGTCCGGCTGCGGCTCCGTGGCGATGATGTAGTCGGCCTCGGCGGCCTTCAGCGCGAGCCGCCACGGGCGGCGATACATGCTCTCGGTCAGCCACTCGCGCCACGGCATGCAGATCAGCAGTTTCGGCGGCGGGGCGTTCGACGGCGCCTCGAGCGCGACGCGAGCCTCCAGCCGGCGCAGCGCGACCGTCCCGGCGGCCGCCCAGTAATCCATATTGAAGCGGCCGTAGGCGCCGTGCACGCCGCCCGCAAGCGTGTTGAAGGCGATGTATTCGAGCGGATGCAGCACCGACAGGGTCGCGGCCTGCCAGCCGATACAGGCGGCGACGATGCTGGCGGTCAGGACCGACAGCCGGCGCAGCCAGGGCAGCAGCCAGACGAAGCCGGCGGCCGCGACCAGCGCGAGAAGCGGAATGACGAAGAGAATGTGGCGCAGGCCGTTATAGAGCGTCGAGCCCTCGGCGATCACGACCGCGATCGGCAGGAACGTGGCGGCGCAGAGGATCATCATCTGCCGGCGCTGGCGGGTGACGAGCGCGGCAACGGCGCGGGGGCGCGATCGCGCATCGCGCAGGCCGCGCCAGTCGCAGTGGGCGACGACCGCCCGGAGGCCGAGGACCATCGCCACCGCGATCAGCCCGAGCACCATCAGCGGCAACCGCGCGGCCAGCTGGCCCGGCACATAGTGCCAGGGCAGATCGTTGGTCATGACCGGCCGGCCCCAGTGCAGCATGGTCCATGACGACGGATGGTTGGCGAAATAGCCGAACGCCTCGATGAACTGCGTCACCGGATTGCCGATCTGCAACCACGGCCACAGGCAGAACGCGGCCAGCCAGCCGGCCGCCAGCGCGCCGGCGGTCCGCAGCGCGAGCCGGCCGAGGTCGGATCGCGGCCGCCCGCGCGTGGCGACGACCCGGATCGCGCACAGCATCATCGCCCCGACGAGATAGGCCTGCGCGATGAAGCCCGACGAGCGGGTGGCGATGGCGAGCCCCGTCAGCAGCCCGGCGCAGATGCTTGCGCCCCACGACGGCACCGGCCGATTTGCCATCAGCATGATGCCGAGCAGCGCGGCGGTCATCGCGAACAGGAACGGCACGTCGATCGGCGTGGAGAACAGGCTGCCGTAGAGGTAGCCGGTCGTGAGGCAGAGCACGATTCCGGCGAGCCCCGCCCAGCGTCCGATCGCCAGCCGCCCTATCGGCAGCAGCAAGGCGATGCCGCCGAGGCCGCACAGGAACGTCATCGCATGCCGGACGTTCCAGTGCTCGCCGAGCCCGAGCGATTGCGCGGCGCTGACCAGCATGTGAAACCACGGGCCGTAATACCACAGCGTATCCTCGACGTCGGTGAACATAGACCGGTCGGTGAAGCCGCTGCGATACCAGGCGATCGCCTTGACGCCGTAGGCGTCGGCGTTCCATTCGTCGGTGGTGATGCCGTAGTCGCCGATGCGGGCGAGAGCGAAAACGGCGATGCCGCAAATCAGGCCGACCGCGATCAGACTTTCCGGATCGAGGCGAAGCATGCGGCGGCCGAGACTCCCACGCTTCTCTCGCTCGGTCACCCGCAACATTCCTTTTGCGCTGGCTGGTATTTTTCGCTGGCACGCGACGGTGGGGGCCACATTATCCGGCGTGACCCTCGTGTCAAACCGAAGGCTCTTGTCTATTCCGGGGTCTTGTCGGCCGGGAATCGCCGCGGCGGACCGTTGAGATCGACGCCTGTCGCGGTGGACGGCTGGCCGGCCGCGGATTCGGCATCGCGCCGGGATTGCCCGCTGCCCTGCGCGCTGGTGCCGGCCTCGCCCCGTTCGCCGGTCTGGCTCGGGTGATCCTGCGCGCCGCCGGTCCAGCCGGTATTTCCCTTGTGCTCCGGCGCGGTGGCGGAGCTGTCGTTTTGCGCAACCGACGGCGCCCCGCCCAGCAGGAGCACCGCGGCCGCCAGAGACAGAATGCTGCGCGCGCTCATGGCGCCCTCCCGCAGAAACCAAAACGAGCCATTCGGCAGTCAACCGTTCGAGGCGTTGGATCGTTCCTATGCAACAGGCCGAAGACCACCGCCGGGACCCCCGTGTGCCACGCCGCCATCACGGTGATGTTATCCGCTCGTTCCGAACGCTCGCATCGTCAAGGGGTTTCATGGTCTAGCGCCAAGCCTTGAGGGGTGTCTGCCATGAACATCGAGCTCTCGCGCCGCCAATTCATTCAGGGCGCCAGCGGCGGCATCGCCATGACGGCGATCGGCGCGCTTGGGTTCGGCGAGGCCGAAACCGCGCACGCGGCCGCGATCCGGCCCTTCAAGCTGCTGGGCACGACAGAGGTGCGCAACACCTGCACCTACTGCTCTGTCGCCTGCGGCATCATCATCTACGCCCGCGGCGACCTGTCGAAAGGCGAGAAGGCCGAGATCACCCATATCGAGGGCGACGTCGATCATCCGACCAACCGCGGCACGCTGTGCCCGAAGGGCGCGGCGCTGCGCGACATGGTCCAGGCCAAGACCCGCACGCTGTATCCGCGCATCCGCAAGCCCGGCTCCGATACGTTCGAGCGGGTATCGTGGGACGTTGCGCTCGACCGCGTCGCGCGGTTGATGAAGGACGACCGCGACAAGAACTTCGTCGCCACGAACGGCGACGGCGAGACGGTCAACCGCTGGCTGACCACCGGCTTCCTCGCTGCCTCCGCGACGACCAACGAAACGGCGCTTCTGACCTACAAGGTGGTGCGCAGCGCCGGAATTCTCGCCTTCGACAACCAGGCGCGCGTCTGACACGGACCGACGGTGGCCAGTCTGGCCCCAACGTTCGGTCGCGGTGCGATGACGAATTCGTGGACCGACATCAACAACACCGATCTCGTGGTGATCATGGGCGGCAATGCCGCGGAGGCGCATCCGTGCGGCTTCAAATGGGTGACCGAGGCAAAAGCCAACCGGGGCGCCCGGCTGATCGTCGTCGATCCGCGCTACACGCGCTCCGCCTCGGTGTCGGACCTGTATGCGCCGATCCGGCAGGGCACCGATATCGCCTTCCTTCTCGGGCTCATCAACTACTGCATCTCGCACGACAAGGTGCAGTGGGATTATGTGAAGGCGTTCACCAATGCGCCTTACCTCATCAAGGAAGGCTTCGACTATCAGGACGGCCTGTTCACCGGCTACGACGAGGTCAAGCGCGATTACGACCGGGACAGCTGGGACTACGAGCTCGGCGCCGACGGCTACGTGCAGGCGGATGAAACGCTCGCGCACCCGAGGTGCGTGTGGGGCCTGTTGAAGAAGCACGTTGCGACCTACACGCCGGAGATGGTGGAGCGCATCTGCGGCACGCCGAAGGCAAAGTTCCTCAAAGTGGCGGAGATGGTTTCGGAGTGCTCGTCGAAAACCAGGACGATGACCTCGATGTACGCGCTCGGCTGGACCCAGCATTCCAAGGGCGCGCAGAACATCCGCGCGATGGCGATGTTGCAGCTCGTGCTCGGCAATATCGGCGTGCGCGGCGGCGGCATGAACGCGCTGCGCGGCCACTCCAACATTCAGGGCCTGACCGATGTCGGGCTGATGTCGAACCTCATTCCCGGCTATCTGACGATTCCGCTGGAGAAGGAGGCGACGTTCGACGCCTATATCTCGACCCGCCAGTTCAAGCCGCTGCGGCCGGGCCAGACGAGCTACTGGCAGAACTACAGAAAGTTCTTCGTCAGTTTTCAGAAATTCATGTGGGGAGAGGCCGCGACCGCGCAGAACGACTGGGCCTACGACTACCTGCCCAAGCTCGACGTGCCCGGCTACGACATGCTGCGGATTTTCGAACTGATGCACGAGGGCAAGGTCAACGGCTATGTCTGCCAGGGCTTTAACCCGCTGCTGGCGCTGTCGAACCGGGCAAAGGTGACCGCGGCGCTGTCGAAGCTCAAATTCCTGGTGGTGATGGACCCGTTGCAGACGGAGACGTCGCATTTCTGGCAGAACCACGGCGAGCATAACGACGTCGATCCGGCCAGCATCCAGACCGAGGTGATCGAACTGCCGACCACCTGCTTCGCCGAAGACGAGGGATCGCTGGTCAATTCCGGGCGCTGGCTGCAATGGCACTGGCCGGGCGGCAGCCCGCCGGGCGAAGCCAGGCACGACATCTGGATCATGGCGCAGATCCACCAGCGCCTGAGAGCTCTCTATGAGAAGGAGGGAGGCGCGTTTCCCGACCCGATCACGAAACTCGTCTGGAATTATCAGGACCCCGACTTTCCACGCGCCGACGAGATCGCCAAGGAGGCCAACGGCTACGCACTCGCCGACGTGGCCGATCCGAACGATCCGTCGAAAACGATTTTGCAGAAAGGCAAGCAGCTCGCCACGTTCGCCGCGCTGCGCGACGACGGCACCACGGCGGCGGGGTGCTGGATCTTCACCGGCTCCTACACCGAGGCCGGCAACCAGATGGCGCGGCGCGACAACAGCGATCCCGGCAATGCCGGCACGTTCCCGAACTGGGCTTTCTCGTGGCCGGCCAACCGGCGCGTTCTCTACAATCGCGCGTCGGCGGACATGAACGGCACGCCGTGGGACCAGAGCCGCAAGCTGTTGTGGTGGGACGGCGCGAAATGGACCGGCTACGATGTGCCGGATATCGCGCCGGACGCCAAGCCGGGCGAGGTGCAGCCTTTCATCATGAACCCGGAGGGCACCGCGCGCCTGTTCACGCGTGGCATGATGCGCGACGGGCCGTTCCCGGCGCATTACGAGCCGTTCGAATCGCCGGTCGTCAACGTGCTGGCGCCAAAGGTGCGCGGCAATCCGGTGGCGCGGGTGTTCGAGGCCGATTTCAAGCAGTTCGGCGATGCGGAGGAGTTTCCCTACGCCGCAACGTCCTATCGCCTCACCGAGCACTTCCACTACTGGACCAAGCACGCGCAGATCAATGCGTCGCTTCAGCCGGAGTTTTTCGTCGAGATTTCCGAGCAGCTCGCCAGGGAGCGCAATATCAAGCTGGGCGGCTGGGTGCGGGTCTGGTCGAAACGCGGCTCGATCAAAGCCAAGGCCGTGGTGACCAAGCGGATCATGCCGTTGATGTGCGACGGCAAGGCCGTGCACGTGGTCGGCATTCCGCTGCATTGGGGCTTCATGGGCGCGGCGCGGAAGGGGTTCGGCCCCAACTCGCTGTCGCCGTTCGTCGGCGACGCCAATATCGAAACGCCGGAGTTCAAGGCGTTTCTCGTCAATATCGAGCCGATTGCCGGGCCGTCGGCTTAAAGGAGCGAGCCTCTTAGAAGGAGCGAGCGATGGCCTTCGAATTCCAGCGGCCCAATCCCGATACCCGCAATGCCACCGCGACCTTCGGCCAGCAGGATCTGGTCCGCCGCTCGGCGTCCTCGGTGCCGACGCCGGCGCGGCAACTGACGCCGGTCGCCAAGCTCATCGACGTGTCGAAGTGCATCGGCTGCAAGGCCTGCCAGGCGGCGTGTCTCGAGTGGAACGACGTGCGGCAGCCGATCGGCGAGAACCACGGCGTCTACGACAATCCGGAGGATC
>JBDHSY010000019.1:0-15201 GCA_039808405.1 Xanthobacteraceae bacterium | reverse complement strand
AGCAGATCGAGTTGAAGGATCTGCCGGTGAGCACGCAGGCTGAGATCACCTCCGTGCGTATCTGGGCGGCTGAGGATGGAACCGACTGGCCGCTGTATCTGTTGACCACGGTTCCGAATGGATCGACAGAAGCGTTGGACACGGTGGTGGAACCGGATTTGGCGAACCAGCAAGAATGGCTCGGTCCGAACCAGCCTGCTGGTTCAGGTTCCGTCACCATCGACATGTCCGTCAACGGCACTCCGTGGCTGCAACTGCGGATTCCCGATGGTGCTGTACGCTCGAACGTGCTTGATGGCCGGGCGGTTGGCAATGTCCCCGAGGGTGCACTGCTCAACTCCAGCATCACCGCTGATAACCCCGGAAAGAACCTCCGCATCCTGCTTTCATGAAACGGCTCATTCAGACTGGCCCGCGCGCCACTTTCACCCTGCCGGCGGCCGGCGGTTCTGTGCCCGGCGGCTGGGTCGATGTGAAGAAGATGGGTGCCCGCGGAGATGCCAAGCGGCTTCGTATCGGCATCACGGAAGGCTCGACAAGCATTACTGCTTCCACAGGCGGGCTGAAGGGGCTCGAAGGCAAGCTGATCGCCGTTACCTATGAAGGTGGCAGGTTCAAGACCCGGGTCACCTCCGTACAGAGCCAGAACCAAGCCACGGTGGAAGACGCTTCTCCCGTAACATTCGCGGAGCCAAGCTGGGCCAATGCTGTTGCTGGCTCCGACGATTCCGCAGCCATCCAAGAGTGCCTCGCGTCAGGGCGCACTGTGTACTTCCCCAACGGGGTGTACCTCTTGTGGAACGACGGTATTCAGATCGACTCCACATTGATGGGCGTGAAACTCACCGGCGTATCCACCTCGGGTGCCGTGCTTGAGTATTGCGGAGACGGCCAGGCGATCCGCATAGGCGACGCATCCGCCAACACAGCTCACCACCACATCGAAAACCTCTACATTTCGATCACCTGCGCCGGGCCCAACGCGACAGGTGTCTATGTTACGCCTTCACATTACTGCCGCCTCACGCACAGCTACATCAACAGCCAGGCGCTGTTCTCGTTCGAGGAGATGATTGCCTATATCTCACGCGACGAGACGCTGATGCCCGGCGAGTTTATCGGCTCGGGGACCGTCGGCAATGGATGCGGTCTGGAACTCGGTCGATTCCTCGACGATGGCGACGAGGTGGAGCTCGACGTCGAGAAGATCGGCATCCTGCGGAATCGGGTGCGGCGGCAAACGTGAGCGAGCGCCGATTGGGCGGCACCTGCATCGGACTCTGCCGCCCGGTTCTCCGCCAGAGGATTGCAGGTGGCCTGCCCTGCCCGTCACAGACCAGATAATGCCCGCCAAATAAGGTATTATAATACTTCCAGCCTCCCGAAAAGGACAATTTCTGAGGCTGTGGGCCGGCAATGCGAGCGTTGCAAAAAAGCAACTTTAACTTGGATTCGACTAGAAATTGTGCTGGAGAGAACGGCGAGAGTTCCACCACGTCGTTTTTGCGGCAATACTTTTGCGATCCTGTGGCGGGGCGACAGGCGCCGGCGGTCCGCAAATTCGCAGGATGCTCGGTAGCGATATTGCTTTATCGGTATTTTGACAGGGTACGATAGTGACGAAGATGCGGGGGATGGTGGCGCTGGCCGCGCTGATCGTGGCGGCGACGGGTGCCCGGGCTGAGCCCTTTTCCATCAATGATGCCATTCGTCAGGCAATGACGACGAATCCTGGGGTCGGCGAGGCGGCTGCCAATCGGCGGGCGACCGAATCGGAGCTTCGCCAGAGTCAGGGGGCGTTGCTGCCGCAGATTCGTCTCGAGGCGAGCGCCGGGCCGGAGAAGCTTCAACGCTATGTCACCCCTGCTCCGATCAATAACGGCGTCTATCAGAATGGCCGGCGGGCGTCGGTCGTCATCAGGCAGACGCTGTTCGACGGCTTTGCCAGCATCAACGAAATCTGGCGGCAGGCCGCGCGCGTCGACGCGGCGGCCCATCGCGTTCTCGAGCGGACCGAACTGATCGGCCTTGATGCGGCCGAAGCCTATATCGACGTGGCGCGCTATCTTCGCCTCGTCGCGCTCGCCAATGAAAATCTCCGTGTCCATCGCGACGTGCGCAAGAATGTGCTTGCGCGGTTCTCCGGCGGCCGGGCCGGCGAGGGCGATGCCCAGCAGGCCGAGGAGCGGGTGGCTGCCGCCGAGGCCGTTCTGGCGGACTTCCGGGTTTCGCTGGACAACGCCCGCGCAAAATACCGCAAGGTCGTCGGCCTTGAGCCGATCAACGTGCGATTCCCCTCGCGGCTTGGCAAACTGCCGGTGTCGAAAGAACAGTCGCTGTCGGTCGCCTATCGCCATAACCCCACGCTGCGGGCCGCACAGTCGGATACCGACGCCGCCAGGCACGCCTTCGACGCCACCGCCGGCGCATTCGTGCCCAACGTGGCGCTGGAAGGCCGCGCCTCGCTGGGCACCGATTCCGTTCTTTATTCCGGCCAGTACGACGAGGTAAGCGGCCGGGTCGTCATGAGCTGGGACATCTTTCGCGGCGGTCAGGATAGCTGGCGGCGAAACGAGGCCGCCGAGCGGATGATCGAGCAGCAGCATCGCAACGCCCGCCTGCAGCGCGACGCCCTGGAATCGATCGACAAGGCATGGGCGGCCCGCACGATCACCAACGACCGCGTCGCCGCGCTGGTCAGGGAGGTCGAGGCCGCGCGTCGGACCTTCGCCGCCTACAACAAAGAATACGAACTCGGTCAGCGCACCCTGATCGACGCCCTCAACGCGCAAAATCAGCTGTTCAACGCGATGGTGTCGCTGACGTCGGCGCGCGGCGTAACGGTATTCGCCGACTACCAGCTGCTCGCGGCGATGGGGCAGCTTTCGGCCTATCTCAGGTCGGCCCCGCCGGCCGAATCCGATCCGCTGGAGGCGCGGCCGTTCGGTTTCGTGCCGATCAAGTTCGCGCCCGTCCGGCTCGCCGCTCCGCAGCCCGGCCCCGAGCCGCTGAACGTCGCCCCCGTGCCGCTTTGGAATTCCCCCTTCGGGCCGCCGCTTGAGCGGAAGGCAGCAACGTTCGACGATCGCTGGGGCACCCGGAGATCGAGCGCAGACGGCCGATAGCCCGAGTTTCGCCATCGGTCCCGTCGGTATGGACGGCCTGCCGCTGTGCCGGCGGTTTTATCGTTAATTCGCGTAGAAATTTACATTAACCCGATCTTGTCGATGTCGGGTCGGGACGATTGACCTATAGGTGCGCTGGCCGAGCCCGATCGGGCCGGTCAATCGTCGATTTCGATTGTTTGCGTCGTCGATTTTTTCGAGGGTCGATTGCCAGACTTCGCTCCCCATTTGGACAGCGACGGATCGGCCGCCTCCGGCACCCGGCCCGCGGCGGCGACGAGGGACGATCCGCTCTCCGACAGCCTGTTGTTTCTTGCCGCCCATCACGGCCGCGCGCTCAGCCGCGACGCCCTGCTTGCCGGGCTTCCGATCGAGGACGGCAGGCTGCATCCCCCGCTCTACGAACGCGCCGCCAACCGCGCCGGCCTCGAAGCAAAACTGGTGGAGCGCCGGCTGCTCGATATCCCGGCGCTGGTCCTGCCGGTGGTTCTGCTGCTGCGCGACGGCTCGACGCTGATCCTGCGCAATATCGATCTGCAGAAACGCCGGCTGACGGTGTGCGAGCCGACGCGCCACGGTGTCGATCGCATCGAGCACGCCGACGCGCTCGCCACGCATTACAGCGGCTTTGCCTATTTCGTCCGGCCGATGTCGGAGGCGGACGCACGCACCGCCTCGCTCGGCCATCCCACGCGGCCCCACTGGTTCTGGTCGGTCGTGAAACGCTTCGGGGCGAGTTACGGCCATGTCGCGATCGCCGCCCTGATCGTCAACCTGCTGGCGCTGGCGGCGCCGCTGTTCGTCATGAGCGTCTACGATCGCGTGATCCCGAACGGCGCGATTCCGTCGCTGGTCGCGCTGGCTATCGGCCTCGGCATTGCCATCGTCTTCGATTTCCTGTTTCGCATCGTTCGCAGCCGCATCATCGACATGACGGGCAAGAAGCTCGACGTCGTGCTCGCCTCGGACATCTTCGAGCACATCATCGCCTTGAAGATGTCGCAGCGTCCGACCTCGGTCGGCGTGCTGGCCAGCGAGTTGCGCGACTTCGATTCCGTGCGCGAATTCTTCACCTCCGGCACGGTGGTGTCGGCGACCGATCTTTTGTTCGCCGTGATCTTTGTCTGCGTCCTGTTTCTGATCGCCGGGCCGCTGGCATGGATCCCGCTCGTTCTGCTGCCGGTGATGCTGGTGATCGGCTTCGTGATCCAGCGCCCGCTCGATCGCGCCATGCGCCGCCTGCAGAACGAAGCGGCGGCGCGCCACGGCATCCTTGTCGAGTCGCTGAGCGGCATCGATGCGGTGCGCGCCATCGGCGGCGAGGCGCGGGTGCAGGCCAAGTGGGAGCGTTCGGTCGCGGCCAGCGCCCGCTCCAGCGAAGACACGCAGTTCTGGTCGGCCATGGCGCTGACCAGTGCCGGCAGCGCGACGCAGATCGCCAGCCTGCTGTTGACCGTGGTCGGCGTGTTCATGATCCTCGACGGCACGTTGTCGGTCGGTGCGCTCGTTGCCGCCAACATGCTTTCGGGCCGCGTGCTGGGGCCGATCGCCAGCATCGCCGCGGTGATCACCCGCGGCACACAGACTTTGATGGCGTTGCGTGCCATCGATCAGGTGATGGCGCTGGAGCGCGAGCGGCCGCGCGACAAGGTGTTCGTCGCGCGCGAGATCGCCGACGGTCGGATCGAATTCCAGAACGTCAGCTTCGTCTATCCGGCAAGCACGGCAAAGGCGCTCGACGGCGTCTCGTTCAGCGTCAGGCCGGGCGAGAAGGTGGCGATCATCGGCCGCATCGGCTCCGGCAAGACGACGGTCGGGCGGCTGCTGGTCTCGTTCTACGAGCCGACGGAGGGCGCCATCCTGGTCGATGGCGTCGATGTGCGGCAGTACGATCCCGCCGATCTGCGGGCCGGCGTCGGCTTCATGCTGCAGGACACCCACCTGTTCTTCGGCAAGCTGCGCGACAACATCACCTACGGAAAAGCCGACGCGACCGATGCGGAGGTGCTGGAAGCGGCGCGCTTTGCCGGCGTGGAGGCCTTCGTCGCCAACCATCCGGAAGGCTACGACATGGCGATCGCCGAAGGCGGCCGCAGCCTGTCGGGCGGGCAGAAGCAGGCGATCGGGCTCGCCCGCATGCTCATCCGCAAGCCGAAGATCCTGTTCCTCGACGAGCCGACCGCGCATTTCGACGTGCGCAGCGAGGCCGAGTTTCTCACCCGGCTGCAGGCCCTCGCCAACGAGAAGCTGACGATCCTGATCTCGACGCACCGGCCCTCGGTGCTCTCGATGGTCGATCGGGTCATCGTGTTCGAGCGCGGCAAGATTGTTGCCGACGGCCCGCGGGAAGACATCCTCGCGCGGCTGCGCGGCCGGCCGGCGCCGCCCGGCCCGTCCCCGATGGGGGTGTCGCGTGCCGCAGTCTGATTTTGCCTTTTCCAACGACGTGCGCGCCGCGGTCGAACTGCAAACGCCGCGCACCGCGCGCATGTTGCTGTTCTCCGCCATCGGGCTGATCGCCGTGTTCCTGCTGTGGGCGCATTTCGCGGTCCTCGACGAGGTCAAGCGCGGCAACGGCCGGGTGGTGCCGGCGCGCCAGACCCAGGTGGTGCAGTCGCTCGAGGGAGGCATCGTCAGCGAGATCCTCGTCACCGAAGGCTCGATCGTCGAAAAGGGCGAGCCGCTGGTCCGGATCGAAGACACCAACTTCGCCGCGCAGCTCGGTGAGATCCGCGAGCGGCGCGGCGCGATGGCGGCGCGGGTCATTCGCCTCGAGGCTGAAACGCTGGCCAGGCCCTCGGTGTCGTTCCCGGCCGATCTCGAACAGCTCGCGAGCCACGCGGTCGCGGCCGAGCGCAGCGTGTTCGCCGCCCATCTCAGCAAGCTCGAGCAGGACATCGGCGTCGTCGTGCAGCAGGAGGCCCAGAAGCGTCGCGAGGTGGAGGAACTGCGCGCGTCGGAGGCGCGCTATATCGAGACGCTGCGACTGCTCAACCGCGAGGTCGAACTGACGCGCAACCTTTACCGCCAGAAGGTCGTGCCGGAGATCGAGATGCTGCGCGTCGATCGTCAGGCGACCGATATGCGGGGGCAACTCGCCGTCACACGGGCATCGATCGAGAAGGCGGAGGCGGGAATTCAGGAGACGCTGGCGCGCATCGAAAGCATCCGCACCGCGTTCCGCGCCCAGGCCCAGGACGATCTGGCCAAGTCGCGTGCCGACCTTGCGGTCCTCGAAGAGAACATCAAATCGGCGCGGGACCGCGTACTGCGCACCGAATTGCGCTCGCCCGTGCACGGCATCGTCAACAAGCTCAATGTCACGACCATCGGCGCCGTGGTCCAGCCCGCCGCCAACCTGATGGAGCTGGTGCCGCTCGACGACACGCTGCTGGTCGAGGGGCGCATCCGCCCGCAGGATATCGCCTTCATCCGCCAGGGTCAGGAGGCGGTGGTCAAGCTCACGGCCTACGATTCGTCCGTCTACGGCTCGCTGCGCGGCAAGGTCGAGCGCATCAGCGCCGACACCATCACCGATGAAACCGGCAACAGGAACGAGCGCGGCGAGACCTTTTATCGGGTGATGGTCCGGACCGAGAAAAATCATCTGGGCCAGGCCAATCACTTGCTGCCGGTCATCCCCGGGATGGTGGCGACCGTCGAGATCCTGACCGGTGCCAAATCGGTGCTGGATTATCTGATCAAGCCGGCGCGGCTGTTGCGCGACGAGGCGTTGCGCGAACGTTAACCGTAACTGTTTCGAATTTGAGCGAATGGACTTGCTTTCCATTCGAGATGTTTCGGCAAATACCTGCCGGCTCCGACCCGCTTTAACCGCACAGAACGGGCTTCGCCCCTACCGTCCCGCCCATGGATCGCGGGCCGCGGATCGATGCGCTGAACATCGACTGACGGCCCCGGCAGGGGACGCGGGTCATGTGGCGTACGAAGCTTTCAGGAGTGCTGTCCTGTCCGATCGGCGGCGCGATGGTCGCGTTGCTGATCTCGACCGCCGCGGGCGCGGTGGATGCCAACCCGCGCCTCGACGGCGAGGTATCGGCAGGCGCGCTGCGCGCCGCCGCGGCGGTGGCGTCGGTTGACGCTCCTCCGGTCCGTTTCTTCCGCATCGACGCCGTCCTTGCGCAGCACGATGCGCGGCGTTTGCAGGAGCCGCACGGGGCGGACGGTGGGACGGCGATGGCCGAAGATGACGGTCCGGCGCCGCCGGCGGACAGCGGGGCACCGTTCGGCCTGGTGACGTTCCGGGCTCCGGAGGGGCTCGTCTGGGTCAAGTGGCGTGGTGTTCAGGACGCCATGCGCAGCGAGATCGAGGCGCTGCATCGCTGCCGATGGGCGACGGGGGAGTGCAGCACCAGCGAGAGCCGGTTTATCGCGATCGCCGATGCCGTGCGCGGGCTCGACCGGCGGGCCGGCGTTGCCGGCATCAATCGCGAGGTCAATCGCGCCGTCCGTTACATCAGCGATAGCGTCCAGCATGGCGTTGCGGACCGCTGGAGCTCGCCGCTGGCCACGCTCGAGGCGGGCCTCGGCGATTGCGAGGACTACGCCATCCTGAAGTATGCGCTGCTGCGCGAAGCTGGCATGCCGGAGGCCGACCTGAAACTGCTGCTGGTCAAGGACCATGCGGCGCGGCAGGACCATGCCGTGCTCGCGGTGCGGCTGGAGGGGCGCTGGCTGGTGCTCGACAACCGCTGGGATGCCCTGGTCGAGAGCCGGGAGCTGCGGCGCTTCATGCCGCTGTTTGCGCTCGGCGGCGACGGGGTCGAGTTGTTCGCGACGCCCTATGCGGCCCGCGCCCTCGACGATGACGAGCGCGCCGTTGAACCGGCTGCGCGCGAACCGGAGCGCGCCGGCCTGCGGCAGGCGCCGCCGCTCATCTGAGGCGCTCGCCGCGCGGACGCTCTTCCTTCCCTCTTGTCGGGGCTGTCGCTTTCCCCTCATACTGCGCCGGGCTGATCGAGGGGACGGACGATGAACGCCAGACAGATGCTGTTTGCCGGTGCGGTGGCGATGGCGGCCGCTGCGGCGCCGTTGCCGGCTGTTGCCGGCGGAGCGCTGGTCGGAACCACGTTTTCCCTCACCTGCGACGGCGGCCAGCACTACCTGCTGAGGCCCCGCGCGGTGACCGACGCCGGCGAGGTCATCACCGGCAGCCTGCGCCTGTCCGCGCGCCGCAGCGCCGGCCTGCGCCTGATCCCGATGGGGATCGGCTACCGCTATGCCGGCGCCGGTGTCTGGCTCGACGGCATCCGCGATCAGGCGGTGCTCTATCGCGGCAGCCGCCGGCCGCTCGCCTGCATCGTCGCAGCGCTTTGAGCCCTCGAAGAATTTTCGAGAGTGGACGCCTGAAACGGGCTCGTGAGAGCCGTCCGCCGAGGGCCTGTCATTCGGACGACCTGCGCCGGCCCGAGCGGCGCGGTCGGCCGGCCTGTTCGCCGACGTCCAGCCCTGCCGGCTCGCCGGCCCGTCTGCGGCCGCCCGGATTGGTTAACGACCCTCCTGCTTTAACCACCCCTGCAACCCGCAGGAGAATTGCGCGGATTGATCTACCGATCCCTTGACCGGCTTGGTTCCCCAAGGATATTTTGAGCCGGTTTTTAAGCATTTTTTAAGTAATGCTTACATTGGGAGATCGGGATGAACGCGCCTGTTTTGCTCGCACAGGTTTCCGGCTCGGCGACGCAGGAGGTGACCCAACCGAAAGAGGTGAAGGTCGAAAAGCCTGCAAACGGCCAGGCGGTCACCATTCATCTCGACGGCAACACCAAGATCGACCTGAGCGCGATCGGCTCCGAGAACCTGACATTCGTCCGGGTCGGCGACCGGCTTGTCATCCTGTTCGACAATCAGGCGACGGTGACCGTGGACCCGGTTTTCAATGCCGCCGGTGAGGTGCTGCCCGAACTCGCGTTTCTCGTCGGCCAGGATCGCTCGCTGACCGGTGCCGAGTTTGCCTCGCTCTTCCCCATCTCCACGGATCAGTCGGTGCTGCCGGCGGCCGGCGACGCCGCTCCGGCGGCGGCCGGAGCCTATTTCAGCGATACGCAGGTCGGCAGCCTCGGCGCCGGCAGCGATCCGCTCGCTCTGCTCGGCGACGAGACCGGCACAGACGCGGCGACGTTCGGCACCGATCTCGGCGGCAGCGTGCGGCCGATCGTCGGGAATGCCGCGGGAGCTTTTCTCGACGATGACGGGCTGCCGGGCGGCAATATCGACGATGCCGCGACGGCGCTGGTCACGGTCACCGGCGCGGTCGACATCGATTTCGGGTTCGATCGCGACAGCACGTTGCTGGCGTTCGCGGCCGAACAGCCCGGCCTCAGCGGGCTGACCTCCGGCGGCGAGGCCGTTCACGTCGTGCAGTCGACGATAAACGGCCTGCCGGCGTTGATCGGTTATGCCGGCGAGGGCACGGCCAATCCGGTACTGATCGTCACCCTCGACGTCAACGCGCCGGGTCGGGAATACACGGTGACGCTGTTGCGCCCGCTCGACCATCCCGGTGCCGGTGAAGACACCCTCAGTCTCTCGATCGCGTTTACGGCGACCAACGGCGGCGGCACCGTCGCCTCCGCCATCCGGATCGACGTCAACGACGACAGCCCGCTGGTCGACGGCGGCAGGATCGAGACCGCAACCACGATCGATCCGCTGGCCGGCGCGCCGGTCGCGCATGGCGGCTCGCTCGGCATCTCCTGGGGCGCGGACCGTTTCAACAGCCGCCACCCCGACGGCGGCGTGTCGGATACGACCGGCGGCAACGGCGACCGCTCCGTGGTGTTCACCACCGCCACGGTGGGTGCGAGCGGCCTTGCGCTGTCCGATGAAGGATCGCAGGCGACGTCCGTCGCCCAGCTGTTTTCGGGCGGGGCCGAAGTCCACTTCCAGCTGTACGCCAACGGCACCGTGCTTGTTGGCTATACCGGCGAAGCGCCGGCGACGCTGCCGGATCTCACCGGCTCCGAGGTGCCGTCGAATATCGTGTTCGTGGTGACGCTGTCCGATACGAGCGACAGCGGCAGCTACACCGTGACCCAGTTCCGCCCGCTCGACCATGGCCGCGGCAACGAGCGCTTCGACGCGCTCGACCTGGTGTTCGGCTACACCGCAAGGGACAGCGACGGCGACGCGGTGTCCGGCGAATTTACCGTGCGCATCACCGATGACGGGCCGACGACGTCGGGCTTCACCGGCGCGATGACCGAGAACGAGAACGCGGTTTTCACGCTGGTCGAGGGTACGGATTTCTCGTTCGGGGCTGACGTCAACGGCACGGTGGCGCTTAGCCCCGGTGGCGCGACGATCTCCGGGCCGCAGGGCGTGCCGCTCGCGCTTCCGGCGTTCGCGCTCGAAGCCGATGGCGCGCAATACGTGGTGCGGCTGACGCCCGGCGCGGCGCTCGACGCGCTGGCCGAAGGCCAGCAGGCGACGCTGACGATTCCCTACACCGTCACCGATTTCGATGGCGACACCGCCACCGGCGAGATCGTCATCACCATCGTCGGCACCAACGACAAGCCGGTGATCCTGCAGGCGGATACCACGGGATCGGTGGTGGAGGACGCCTCGGTGCCGACGCTGGAGACGACCGGCTCGATCGCCTTCGACGACGCCGACCTGAGCGACCAGCACACGGTGACGGTGACGGCGAACGAGGGCAATGTGCTGCCCGGCACGCTGGTGGCGACGGTTGCGACGCCGGCGACGGGGGCCGGCGCGGGCGAGGTGATCTGGACCTACCAGCTTGCCAACGACGCGGCCCAGCATCTGGCGAAGGGCGAGAAGGTCGTCGAGACGTTCGTCGTGACGATCTCCGATGGTCACGGCGGCACGGTGGAGCGCGAGATCGCCATCACCGTGACCGGCACCAACGACGCTCCGGTGCTGGAGGCGGGGGTTGCCGAGCCGATTGCCGAGTTCACGGACAAGACGCTGTCGCTGTCGGCGCATACGGTGACGGGGACGATGGCGTTCACCGACGTCGACCTCAACGATACCGGGCACAGCGCGAGGGTGGTGGGGGTGACGCGCGGCGGCGAGAGCGACGGCCTGCCGTCGGGTCTGGTCGGCACGGCGTATCTGCGCTCGCTGCTGACGATCGACGATGTCGCGAAGGCGGCGGGGCAGGCGGACGGCGAGATCCATTGGACGTTCACGGCGCCGGACCTGCTGTTCGACTACCTGTCGCAGGGGCAGACGGCGACGCTGACCTATCAGGTGCGGCTGTCGGACGGCGACGGCGGGGTGACGACGCAGACGGTGACGATCACGGTGGTGGGCACCAACGACCAGCCGCATTTCGTTGCCGGCGACGTGCGGGTGGGGCTCGAGGCGATGGGCCAGACCGGCAGCGAGAGCCCGCAGCAGTTCTCGGGCACGCTGGCCTTCGTCGATCCGGACCGCGACGACGCCCTGCACGAGGCGACGGTGACCGGCGTGAGCGCCAGCGGCACGACGTCGGGGCTCGACCAGGCCGCGCTTCTGGGGGCGCTTCAGGTGACCGGCGTCTCGACGGCTGCCAACCAGACCACCGGCACGGTGGGGTGGACGTTCTCGGCGCCGGACAAGGCGTTCGACTATCTCGGCCGCGGCGAGACGGTGACGCTGGCCTACCGGGTGACGCTGGACGACAAGACGGGAGCGGCCAACGCCACCGACACCACCACCGTGTACATCACCATCGTCGGCACCAACGACAAGCCGGTGATCCTGCAGGCGGATACCACGGGATCGGTGGTGGAGGACGCCTCGGTGCCGACGCTGGAGACGACCGGCTCGATCGCCTTCGACGACGCCGACCTGAGCGACCAGCACACGGTGACGGTGACGGCGAACGAGGGCAATGTGCTGCCCGGCACGCTGGTGGCGACGGTTGCGACGCCGGCGACGGGGGCCGGCGCGGGCGAGGTGATCTGGACCTACCAGCTTGCCAACGACGCGGCCCAGCATCTGGCGAAGGGCGAGAAGGTCGTCGAGACGTTCGTCGTGACGATCTCCGATGGTCACGGCGGCACGGTGGAGCGCGAGATCGCCATCACCGTGACCGGCACCAACGACGCTCCGGTGCTGGAGGCGGGGGTTGCCGAGCCGATTGCCGAGTTCACGGACAAGACGCTGTCGCTGTCGGCGCATACGGTGACGGGGACGATGGCGTTCACCGACGTCGACCTCAACGATACCGGGCACAGCGCGAGGGTGGTGGGGGTGACGCGCGGCGGCGAGAGCGACGGCCTGCCGTCGGGTCTGGTCGGCACGGCGTATCTGCGCTCGCTGCTGACGATCGACGATGTCGCGAAGGCGGCGGGGCAGGCGGACGGCGAGATCCATTGGACGTTCACGGCGCCGGACCTGCTGTTCGACTACCTGTCGCAGGGGCAGACGGCGACGCTGACCTATCAGGTGCGGCTGTCGGACGGCGACGGCGGGGTGACGACGCAGACGGTGACGATCACGGTGGTGGGCACCAACGACCAGCCGCATTTCGTTGCCGGCGACGTGCGGGTGGGGCTCGAGGCGATGGGCCAGACCGGCAGCGAGAGCCCGCAGCAGTTCTCGGGCACGCTGGCCTTCGTCGATCCGGACCGCGACGACGCCCTGCACGAGGCGACGGTGACCGGCGTGAGCGCCAGCGGCACGACGTCGGGGCTCGACCAGGCCGCGCTTCTGGGGGCGCTTCAGGTGACCGGCGTCTCGACGGCTGCCAACCAGACCACCGGCACGGTGGGGTGGACGTTCTCGGCGCCGGACAAGGCGTTCGACTATCTCGGCCGCGGCGAGACGGTGACGCTGGCCTACCGGGTGACGCTGGACGACAAGACGGGAGCGGCCAACGCCACCGACACCACCACCGTGTACATCACCATCGTCGGCACCAACGACAAGCCGGTGATCGGCGTTGGCGAGGGCGATGCCGCCGCCGGATATCTTACCGAGTTCGCGCAGGCGTCCGGCAGCACCGACGTGCAGACCGCGAGCGGCACCCTGACGCTGACCGACGTGGATCTGTCCGACAGCGGCTCTCATACGATCGGCCCGATCTCCGTTGCGGTGTCCGGCGCCGCCGCGCCCGATGCCGACCTGCTCTCGCTTTTCCAGGCGATGGTGGACACAGCAACGGCCGACGGCACCGGCAAGATCGCCTGGACCTTCAACGCCGAGGACCGGATTTTCGACTATCTGCGCGAAGGCGAAGAGCTGGTTCTCACCTATACCTTCGCCGTCGGCGACGGGCACGGCGGAACCTCGAACACGCAGGACATCGTCATTACCGTCCGAGGCACCAACGATCTGCCGCAGGTGTCCGTGGCCTCTGCCGTTGCGGACGAGGACGGCGGCACCGGCAAGCCCGGCCTGCCCGGCGCCAACTCGGGTGGCGCAGGCGACATCGACGCCGGGCTCAGTGCGGAGGGATCGCTCAATATCGCCTGGGGAGCGGACGATTATCATAGCGACGGCAGCGTCGACGGCAGCGTTGCCTTCACCGGCGTGACCTCCGATGCCGGCGACACCGATCGCCCCATCGGCACCTCGCACGGCGAAGCCATCAGCCTTTATACGTCGTCGGACGGCACGCTCGTCGTCGGTTATGTCGGCGCCGAACCGACGTCGTTCGATGCCGGGGGGCTGCCGCTCGACGTGCGGATCGTGTTCGTGGCGACGATCGATCCGCAGGGCACCGATACGACCGGTCGCTATACGTTCGAACTGCGCGACGTGATCGACCACCCGGCCGCCGGCGAGGACAACGTCAAGCTGACCTTCGCGTTCGACGTCAAGGACAGCGACGCCGCGATCGTCCCGCATCATTTCGATATCGTCGTCAACGACGATACGCCGACGCTGCGCGACGGGCACGGTTTGCGCTACGTCACCGTCTCGGAAGCCGGCATCGGAGGTCCGGGAGGTACGGCCAGCTACGACTACACCGCCGGCTCGAACCCGAGCCTGCGCCCCGGCGCCGACGGCTTCGGCTCGGCCGAGTTCACCGGCTACCTCAAGCTCGAAATGGCTCCTGGCAAGAGCGTCGGTAACGTCACGTTCGATCTCGCGGCGGGACCGCAGTCCTCGGACAAGCTGACCTCCGGCGGTGAGACCGTTACGTTCCGGCAGATCGATGCGACCACGATCATCGGCTATGTCGGCGACAGCAGCAACGTCGTGATCAAGCTGACGCTCGCCGATTCGACTGTCACGACCACGATCCTCGGACCGCTCGACCATATCTCCGCGTTCGACGGCTCGCCGCTTGACGAAATCACCATCGACGCGCGGATCGCGTTCAAGGACGGTGACGGGGATGCCGTGACCAGCGTCATCCGCACCACCATCGTCGACGATGCGCCGACGGCGGGATATTCGCACCGCGAGGTGGTTCAGGAGGCGACGGATTCGTCCGGCGCGTTCGCGGCGCAGGAGAAAGACGGTTTCTTCAAGTTCGACGGCGGTGCCGACGGTGCCGTGGTCACGTCGATCAGCTACGGCCCCTCGGGCGGCGCCTACGATGTCGACAACGGCACGAAGGTGGTTCCGCTGACCTCCGGCGGCGAGCCGGTGACGGTGCATCAGACGGATGCGCTGACGCTGGAGGGGCAGCTCGCGGACGGCACGGTGATCTTCCGCATCGAGGTGACGGATGCGGCGACGGGCGCCTACAAGGTGACGCTGCTCGGTCCGCTCGACCATCCCGATGCCGGGCTTTCCGGCGATCAGGACGCGCTGCGGCTGAAGATCGGCTTCACGGTGCGCGACGTCGACGGCGACACCGCCGCCGGACACATCCAGCTCGACTTCCGCGACGACGCGCCGACGGCGGTCAATGACAGCGCGGCGATCGGCGTCGACCGGGCGGCCGGGGGCAATCTGCTTGCCAACGACGACGCGGGCGCCGACGGCGCGACCCTGACCCGGGTCAGCTTCGACGGCGGGACCGTGCTGGCTATCGCCCTCACCGGCGTGACGCAGTTCACGCGTCCGGAAGGCACCTATACCTTCGCGGCCAATGGCGAGTGGAGCTTCCAGGCGGCGCCCGGCTTCAAGGGCGTGGCCGAATGTGTGA
>JBDHSY010000018.1:0-15741 GCA_039808405.1 Xanthobacteraceae bacterium | reverse complement strand
ATCGGCATCGTGCCGGGCCCGGATTTCCCGACCGGCGGCATCATCCTCGGACGGCAGGGTATCCGCGCCGCCTACCACCTCGGCCGCGGCTCCGTCGTGATGCGCGGTAAGGTGACGATCGAGCCGACGCGCAAGGACCGCGAGGCCATCGTCATCACCGAGATTCCCTATCAGGTGAACAAGGCGACCATGGTCGAGCGCATCGCCGACCTGGTGCGCGAGAAAAAGATCGAAGGCATTTCCGACCTGCGCGACGAGTCCGACCGCGACGGGTTTCGCGTCGTCGTCGAACTGAAGCGCGATGCCATGGCCGAGGTGGTGCTGAACCAGCTCTATCGCTACACGCCGTTGCAGACCAATTTCGGCGTCAACTCGGTGGCGCTGGACGGCGGCCGCCCGCTGACCATGAACCTCAAGGACATGCTGGCGGCGTTCACCGCCTTTCGCGAGCGGGTGGTGACGCGGCGCACCAAGTATCTGCTCGGCAAGGCGCGCGACCGTGCCCATATCCTCGTCGGCCTGGCCATCGCGGTCGCCAATATCGACGAGGTGATCCGCGTCATCCGCACCTCGCCCGATCCCGCCACCGCCCGCGACACCCTGATGGCGCGCGACTGGCCGGCGAGCGACGTCGCCGCGATGATCACGCTGATCGACGATCCGCGCCACCGCCTGGCCGAGGACGGCACCGCGCGGCTGTCGCTGGAGCAGGCCAAGGCCATTCTCGACCTCCGCCTGCAACGCCTGACCGCGCTCGGGCGCGACGAGATTTCGCAGGAACTCGACAAGCTCGCCGCCGAGATCGCCGACTATCTCGACATCCTGCGCTCGCGCGCCCGCGTGCAGGCGATCGTCAAGACCGAGCTCAACGCGGTGAAGGACGAGTTCGCCACCCCGCGCCGCACCGTCATCCTCGATCAGGAAGGCGAGATCGAGGACGAGGACCTCGTCGACAACCTCGACATGGTGGTCACCGTCTCGCACGCCGGCTACGTCAAGCGGGTGCCGCTGTCGACCTACCGCGCCCAAAAGCGCGGCGGCAAGGGCCGCGCCGGCATGCAGACGCGCGACGAGGATTTTGTCGCAAAACTGTTTTCCGCCTCGAACCACACCCCGATCCTGTATTTCTCCTCGCTCGGCCGGGTCTACAAGGAGAAGGTGTGGCGGTTGCCGGAAGCCGCGCCGCAGGCGCGCGGCAAGGCGCTGATCAACATTTTGCCGCTGGAGCAGGGCGAGCGCATCACCTCGATCATGCCGCTGCCCGAGGACGAGGGGTCGTGGGGCGACTACGACGTGATGTTCGCCACCACCGGCGGCACCGTCCGCCGCAACAAGCTGTCCGATTTCGTCGATGTGCGCCGCTCCGGCATCATCGCCATGAAGCTCGCCGAGGGCGAGGCGATCGTCGACGTGCAGATCTGCACCGAGCACGACGACGTGCTGCTGACCGCCGCCGGCGGCCAGTGCATCCGCTTTCCGGTCGCCGAGGTGCGCGTATTCCAGGGCCGTACCTCGATGGGCGTGCGCGGCATCGCGCTGGCCGGGGGCGACCGGGTCATCTCGATGGCGATTTTGCATCACTTCGAGGCGACGCCCGCCGAGCGGGCCGCCTATCTCAAGCAGTCGGGCGCGATCCGCCGGGCGGCGACCGGCGAGGATATCGAGCCGGAGGAGGCGACGCCGGAAGCCGAGGAGGCGGCGCATACCGACCTCGCGCTGTCGCAGGAGCGCTACGCGGAGATGGGCGCGGCCGAACAGTTCGTGCTCACCGTCACCGCGCAGGGGTACGGCAAGCGCTCGTCGTCGTTCGAGTTCAGGGTGTCGGGTCGCGGCGGCAAGGGCATCCGCGCCAGCGATCCGACCAAGCTCGGCGAGATCGGCCATCTGGTGGCGGCGTTCCCGGTCGAGATGTCGGATCAGATCATGCTGGTGAGCGACGGCGGGCAGCTGATCCGCGTGCCGGTGGAAGGCATCCGCATCACCAGCCGTGCGTCGAAGGGCGTGCGCGTCTTCAACACCGCCGATGAGGAAAAGGTGGTCTCGGTCGAGCGCATCGGCGACGATGCCGAGGGCGAGAACGGCAATGGCGAGGGCGACGGCGAGGGGTGACGAAAGCTCGTCTTGCCTCTCCCGTAGGTCTCGCTCCCTTGTCATGCCCGGCTTTAGGCGGGCATCCACGTCTTGGCGGCTCACCAGGAAAGGCGTGAATGGCCGGGACGAAGCCCGGCCATGGCAACGGAAATGAAAAAAGGCCCCGGACCAGAAGGTTCGGGGCCTTTTTTCAAGCACTTTGGAGGCGCCGCGGGCATGCGGCGTTGAGTGTTGGGACTTGAGTGCAAGCCTTACGCCGGTCAGCGCAGCCGGATGCGCGCTTCCTGCACCGGGGCGCCGGTCTCGGCATGGCGCAGGCAGGCGGCCGGAATATCGGGCCACACGGCATCGGTGCAGCGCGCGGTGGCGCGGATGTCGAGCCGGTCGCTCTTGGCGAGGGCCGTCGGGACGCTCGCCTCGACTTCGGGGGCGAAGCCCGGCAGCACGGTCAGCGCGGCGGCGGCGAAGGCGGCGATTGCGATTGCCGAAAGAGCCTTGATCATGGCGATCCCCTGTTCAATGGGTTCTATGACCCTTGTGTCGTTGTCCGATTGATACAGCCCGACTGTTCCACCCGGTTGTCGTGGGGCTGGGAAAATGGCTTCATCCCGTCGCGCAAATGTTTCGTCGCTTTTGGCCGGTGAAACAGTGAGGTGGATCACACTCGGTTCCGTCGCGCCGCGCGCTTGCGGGCGGGCCTCCCGCAGGCTATAGCCGGGAGGCGTGAAGCGGGCGTTGCTTTGCCGGCGGAATTTTCACCAAATCAAAAACTTAGAGCTAACTTCTGAGAAACCCCGAACTCTCGAAGGCGCCTCGGACCATGCCCCGCACCGCGCTCTATCCCGGCTCGTTCGACCCCGTGACCAACGGCCACCTCGACGTGGTGCGGCAGGCCGTCGGCCTCGCCGACCGGCTGGTGGTGGCGATCGGCATCCATCCCGGCAAAAAACCGCTGTTCTCCACCGAGGAGCGGCTCGACATGGTGCGGGAGGTGTTCGGGCCGCTCGCCGCCAGGGCCGGTTGCGCGTTCGACTGCGCCACCTTCGACGACCTCACCGTGACCGCGGCCCAGCGCGCCGGCGCCACGCTCCTGATCCGCGGCCTGCGTGACGGCACCGATCTCGACTACGAGATGCAGATCGCCGGCATGAACGAGACGATGGCGCCGGACGTGCAGACGGTATTCGTGCCGGCCTCGGCCATGGTCCGCCCGATCACCGCCACACTGGTGCGCCAGATCGCCGGGATGGGTGGCGATGTCTCGAAATTTGTGCCGCCCGCGGTGGCGGCCCGCCTCAAGGCCAAGTTCGACCTCAAGCCCTAACGCCAAACCCTCACGTCCCGTTCGCCGGCTGGACCCGGCTTCAATCGCGACCCGGAGACCCCATGATCCGCATCCTCGCCGTTCTCGCCGCGCTGTTCTGCGTGATGCCCGCGCTCGCGCAGGAGCTGCCGGCCGGCCTCGACAAGGCCAACGCCATCGTCATCGACACCACCAAGGGCCGCATCGTCGTCAAGCTGCGCACCGATCTCGCCCCGCAGCACGCCGCCCGCCTCAAGCAGCTCGCGCGCGAGGGTTTTTATAACAACGTGCCGTTCCACCGCGTGATCGACGGCTTCATGGCGCAGACCGGCGACGGCCAGAATTTCAACGGCACCGGCGGCTCGAAGTATCCCAACCTCAAGGCCGAGTTCTCCAGCGTGCCCTTCAAGCGCGGCATCGTCGGCATGGCGCGGCGCGGCGACAGCGTCGATTCCGCCAATTCCCAGTTCTTCATCATGTTCGGCGATGCGCCGAGCCTCAACGGCCAGTACACCGTGGTCGGCGAGGTCGCGGCCGGCATGGACGTGGTGGATAATCTCAAGAAGGCGCCGTCCGGCTCGCCCTCCGGCGCCGTCACCGACCCCGACAAGATGCACAAGGTGCAGGTCGCATCTGACATCCGTTGACGCAAAACAGGAAAGGATGAGGCCATGGCCGTCACCGACAACACGCTGATCCTCGAGACGACGCAAGGCGACGTCACCATCGAGATGCGCCCCGATCTCGCCCCGAACCATGTCGCGCGCATCAAGGAGCTGGCGCGCGAGGGCTTCTACGACGGCATCGTGTTTCACCGCGTCATCGACGGCTTCATGGCGCAGACCGGCTGCCCGCACGGCACCGGCACCGGCGGCTCCGGCAAGAACCTCAAGGCCGAGTTCAACGCCGAGCCGCATGTGCGCGGCACCGCCTCGATGGCGCGCGCCGCCCATCCCGATTCCGCCGACAGCCAGTTCTTCATCTGCTTCGACGATGCCCGCTTTCTCGACAACCAGTATACCGTCTGGGGCCAGGTGACGGAGGGCATGGAGAACGTCGACAAGATCAAGCGCGGCGAGCCGGTGCAGAACCCGGACAAGATCGTGCGCGCGCGCATGGCCGCCGACGCCTGACATCAAATAAAAAAGTATGTCATGCCCGGACTTGATCCGGGCATCCATCTTCATGAAAAGGATGGATTGCCGGATCGGGTCCGGCAATGACGGGCGAGAATATGCGCACCGACCTGTTCGACTTCGATCTGCCGCCCGAGCGCATCGCGCTGCGCCCGGCCGTGCCGCGCGACGCGGCGCGGCTGCTGATCGTCCGTCCGGGCGCGCCGCTTCAGGATCGCACCGTCCGGGATCTGCCGGACCTGCTCGAGCCCGGCGACCAGCTTGTCGTCAACGACACCCGCGTCATTGCCGCCCAGTTGACCGGGCGCCGGCTCGGCGGCGCGGTCGAGCCGAGGATCGAGGCGACGCTGATCAAGCGGCTCGACGGCTCGCGCTGGCAGGCGCTGGTCAAGCCGGCCAAGCGGCTGTCGCCCGGCGACGTCGTGCGCTTCGGCAACGAGGGCCGCGTCTGCCTGCTCGGCAATCTCGACGGCGAGGTCGAAAGCAAGGGCGAGGCCGGCGAGGTGGTGTTCGCCTTCGCCTTCCACGGCCCGATCCTCGATCAGGCGATCGAGGATGTCGGCGCGACGCCGCTGCCGCCCTACATCGCCTCGAAGCGCGAGCCGGACGCGCAGGACGCGCGCGACTACCAGACCATGTTCGCGGCGAGCGAGGGCGCGGTGGCGGCGCCGACCGCCGGCCTGCATTTCACCCCGGAGCTGGAGGCGCGGTTGGCCGCGCGCGGCATCGCCATTCGCCGCATCACGCTGCATGTCGGCGCCGGCACCTTTTTGCCGGTCAAGAGCGACGACACCGACGGTCATCGCATGCACGCCGAATGGGGCACGATCTCCGCCGAGACCGCGGAGGCGCTGAACGCCGCCCGCGCCGCCGGCAAACGCATCGTCGCCGTCGGCACCACCTCGCTGCGGCTTCTGGAAAGTGCCGCGGGCGAGGACGGCCGGCTCGCGCCGTTCGCCGGCGAGACGTCGATCTTCATCACGCCGGGCTACCGCTTCCGCGCCGTCGATGCGCTGGTGACCAACTTCCATCTGCCGCGCTCGACGCTGTTCATGCTGGTCGCGGCCTTCTGCGGCCTCGACGAGATGAAGGCGGCCTATGCCCACGCCATCGCGAGCGGCTACCGCTTCTACTCCTATGGCGACGCCAGCCTGCTGTTCAGGGAATAAGATCGTCATGCCCGGGCTTGACCCGGGCATCCATCTTTTTCAAGAAGCTGGATTGCCGGATCAAGTCCGGCAATGACGCACAATAACCGGCGGTCGCCTCTCGAGCCCATGACGCTGCCCAATCACTTCGAACTGCTGGCCGGGGACGGCGCGGCGCGGACCGGCCGGCTCGCCACGCCGCACGGCGTGGTGCGCACGCCGGCCTTCATGCCGGTCGGCACCGCCGGCGCCATGAAAGGCATCCACTGGCGCGACGTGCGCGAGGCCGGCAGCGACATCGTGCTCGGCAACACCTATCACCTGATGCTGCGCCCCGGCGCCGAGCGCATCCATGCGCTCGGCGGATTGCAGCGCTTCACCGCGTGGGGCGGGCCGATGCTGACCGATTCCGGCGGCTTCCAGGTGATGTCGCTGGCGCAGTTGCGCAAGGTGAGCGAACACGGCGTCACCTTCCGCTCGCATATCGACGGCGCCAAGCTCGATCTGACGCCCGAACGCGCCATCGAGGTGCAGCGGCTGTTCGGCTCCGACATCGCCATGCAGCTCGACGAGTGCGTGCGGCCGCCGGCCGAGCCGGCCGAGATCGCGCGTGCCATGCGGCTGTCGCTGCGCTGGGCCGAGCGCTGCCGCCGCGCCTTCGACGGCGCGGCCGAGGGCCATATGCTGTTCGGCATCGTGCAGGGCGGGGACGATGCCGCCTTGCGCGGCGAGAGCGCCCGCGCGCTGACCGATGTCGGCTTCCACGGCTATGCCATCGGCGGGCTCGCGGTCGGCGAGCCGCAGGCGGTGATGCTGGAGATGATCGAGGCCACCGTGCCGCACCTGCCGGCGGCGCGGCCGCGCTACCTGATGGGGGTCGGCACGCCACAGGACATCGTCGCGGCGGTGGCGCGCGGCATCGACATGTTCGACTGCGTGCTGCCGACGCGCAACGGCCGCCATGGTCTGGCCTATACCCGCTTCGGCCCGGTCAATCTGCGCAATGCCCGCCATGCCGACGACCCGCGTCCGCTCGACGCGGAGAGCGACTGGCTGGCGACGCGCACCTATGCGCGCGCCTACCTGCATCATCTCGTCAAGGCCGGCGAGCCGTTGGGCGCGATGCTGCTGTCGGAGATCAACGTCGCCTATTACCAGGGGCTGATGGCCGGCCTGCGCGCCGCGATCGCGGCGAACCGCTTCGAGGCGCATTGTGCCGGCCTGCACGAGGGCTGGACGCGCGGCGACATTTCGCCGCGCTGATCGTTCAGTTGCTCGCCGGCCTTTTCATCGCGTGGCGGGTCACGAAGCCGTAACCGCAGGTCTCGCAGGCCCACAGGTAGCTGACGAACTGGTCGTCGGCATCGAACGCCGAGGCTTCGGCCGCGATCATGGTGTCCACGCACACGGGGCAGGTGGGCAACTCGGCGATGCGCGGGGCGCCGTTGCGCGGCGGGGCGGCTAGGAATTCAGCAAGCGCTGGCATCACGGCCTCCTTCTCGATCGGGTTGCGCGAGAAGGATACACCGAACCGGTTGACGATGGCGCAACGAAAATGCGGAGGTTTCTTGATTTTCGCGTCGCGCTGCCGCTTTCGCGGGCAAATGCCATCACTTCGGCGTGTAAGGCTCAGTCGGCGAGCTTGCGCAGCGTCGCCTTGAACAGTTGCGCGGTCTTGCCGACGAAGGCGGAGCCGCTCAGGGTCGCCGAGGTGTCGTCGTACTTGCCGGAAAATCCGATCGAGGTCTCGAGGCCGCCGAACAGCGGCTTCACGCCGGGAATGCGGGTGTGCTGGTGGACGATGACCTCGCCCTTCACGGTGCCGTCTGCCGCCGTATACGAGCCGACGTAGTACAGCATGGCGTCGCCGCCGAGAATGCGGCCGTCCCGGAAAACCAGAACGCCGCTGCCACGACCTTCGAGGCCGTCGAGCAGATCGGCGTGAATCGAATAGAGCCCATTGTTCATGGTGGATGTCAGCGCCCGTTTTGTCCCGCTGTCTTCCTAACACTATTTGCCGCGCGCGCCTACCGCGCGGGCCGCACGCGCGGCAACCGGTCGCCGGGTCGGCGGACAATCCGGCTGCGTGATCCAACTCACATAGCGAACCGACCGGCGCCGCTAATGCTCGGCATCGTGCTGTGATCGCGCCGACCCGGTGCGACGCATCGATCAAGGAGTTGGACCATGACCCGATCTCGACTGTTCCTTTCCGCCGCCGCGGCGCTGGCGCTCGCCTCCGTCGTTGCCGTCGCGCCGGCGCGGGCGCAATTCGGCGGCGGCGATACCGATATGATGACGCAGTTCGCGCCGATGCTGGAGATGATGAAGGCGAAGATGGGCAAGAGGCGGTTCGCCAGGCTGATGCAGACCGTCGGCCCGGTGATGAGCAACATGATGGAGGGCGAGGGCGGCAGCGGCGGCTTCGGCGGCATGACGGGCCTCGGCGGCCTCGCCGGCGGGTCATTTGGCGGTGGCGATATGCTTGGAATGATGAACAACCCGCAGATGATCGGCATGCTGCCGCAGCTGATCGGCCTGATCGACATGGGCGAGCCGCGCCGCAAACGCCGTCGCTGACGTGCCCGTCCGGCAAAAAGCCCCGGTTCCGATATCCGGAACCGGGGCTTTCTTTTTCCTGCGCCGCTTACTGCTCGAACACGGCGCGGCAGGCCTCGCTCAGGCGGTCCCGCTTCTTGCGCAGGCACGCGGTGATCTTCGACACGCTGGGAATTTCGCCGGCGCACAGCCGGTAGACGTCCGGCGTGCACGCCTTGCGCTGCGCAGGCGTGCCGGGGCGGCCGTCGCTGGCCGAGGCGCATGCGGCGCCGAGCAGAACCAGTGCGCCGACGAGCGCCAGCGCGTGCGACAGGTGGGAGAAGCGAAAGCTGCGCAGTCGGGGGATCGCCATCAAAGCCTCCTTGCTGGCCGCCGGGACAGGCGGCGGGGATGCCGCGCAGTTGAGCGAAGTGCGATGCCCGCGACTGTGACCGGCGTCACGCTGGCGGGCGCGCGGCGCGGCGGATCGGGGGATTTGCCGGGGGAGGATCAAGGGTGACGTGCGTCACAGAGCGCACGCGGCGCCGGATTGCATGGTGGCCTCGCAATCAAGGAGGCCCCCGATGGACGCCAACGGACACTACCACGCCATCGTCGCCGCGCAGGCGATGACCGACGAAACCCTGATCGCGGGCATCGCACGCGGCGACCGCACCGCCATGCACGCGCTGTATGCCCGCCACAGCCGCAGCGTTTATCGCTTCGCGCTGCGCATGATGGGCGATCCCACCGCCGCCGACGACATCGTCAGCACGGTGTTTCTCGACGTCCACCGCGCCGCCGGGTCCTTCGAGGCGCGCTCGCGGGTCTCGACCTGGCTGCTGGCGATCTGCCGCAACAAGGTGCTGGCGCTGCGCCGGCGCCGCACGCCGGATCAGCTCAGCGACGCCGATGCGGTGGCGATCGAGGACGAGACCGAGACGCCGGAACAGAGCGTCATGCGCGAGGATACCGCCGCCAACCTGCGGCGCGCCCTGACGCGACTTTCCGCCGCGCACCGCGAGGTCATCGATCTCGTCTACTACCAGAACATGTCCGTCGAGGAGGCGGGAGAGGTGCTCGGCGTGCCGAAGAACACCGTGAAAACCCGCATGTTTTACGCCCGCAAGCAGCTTGCGCGATTGCTCGCGGACAGCCATGGCGGCGCGGTGACGGCGTGAGCCGGGCGAGCGTGTCGTTTCCGGTCCGCGCCACGCGGTATTGCAATGGCGGGCGCGGCCGCATAGCTGCCCTGCATCGGAACCCGTCCTTGTGGTGCGTTGCAACATTTATAGTAGCGGGTGACTCGATGAGGTGACCGGTCGGTCGCGGCCGGAATTGAAAAGCTAAGGTGCAATCGTGAGCGGAACCTGGAACACCAAGTACGGAGTGCGGCGCGTCAGGCAGGACCCGCCGACGCTGAACGAGGCGGTGTTTGCGGCGGCCGGCCTGACCGACGATCCGGCCCAGCAGGCCGAGATCGCGGCCTCGCTGATGGGCCGTCCGGTCGAGGAGATCCGCGTCGAACTCGCCAAGGCGATGCGCCCCTTGCGCACCTCGCGGGTGATCGAGGTGGCCCGTGGCGGCCAGCGCGCCGTCGTCGTCGAGCGCAAGTCGCCGCGCCGCCGGCTGCTGTCGCCGGGCGCCGCCCGCTAACGGCGCTGCGTCGCCGCTCTACGGTCCTGCGGGATTCGCCGTGGCGACGGCCCGGGTACGCGCCGTTGCGTCGGCGATGCCGTCGGCCAGCAGGCGGGCGAAACAGGCATAACCCCAATCGTTCATGTGAAGGCCGTCCGCCGTGATGAAGCGGGCGAACGGCAGCTTCTGCCGGTCGTGCCAGTCGCTCATCACCGCGAAGCGGCGGAACAGCGCGACGTGGTCGTCCTTCGCCACGTGACCGAGCAGGCTCACCATGGCGGGCGTGCCCGCCTTGGCGTTGACCGCCGGGGCGAACTGCGGATCGATCAGGATGACGTCGGCTCCCGCCTGCCGGATCAGCGCGAGGCCCTCGCGCAGCGGTGCGGTGGTGGCCGGCACGCTGTGGTCGCGCAGCACCGTGTTGGTGCCGAGCTGCCAGATCACCAGGTCGGGCGCCATCGTCGTGAGCGTCTTGCGCAGGCGCTCGAGCATTCGCGGGGTTTCCTCGCCGTTGACGCCGTGGTTGGCCACGGTGACGCCTGCGCGCGGGAAGTGGTGCCGCAGTTCGCGGGCGAGCCGGGCCGGATAGGCGAAGTCGGGCGTGCTGGCGCCGGCGCCGGCGGTGGACGACGAACCGATGGCAAGAACGGTGACCGGCTGGCCGGCCATCAGCCGCCGTGCGGTGCGGCTGATCGGGCCGCCGAGGTCGGTCAGTGCCGGGGGCGCCGTGCCGGCGGCGGCGTCGAAGCCCGTGTCGAGACTTGCCATGTCGAGACTTGCCGGGGCGGGCGCCGCGGCCGCAACCGCCGGCGTCCGGACGGGTTCGGCGGCCGCGGGCGGCGTTCCCGCCCATGCCGCGAACGCACCGAGGAGAGCGAGACCGATCGGCAGCGTGGAACGCGAATGGCGCATCGGCAGGGGAATCCCGGTCCGGTCCGGACCGTCTGGCGGAAAGCGGTATCGCCGTCTTTACCGGAAGACCGGCCGCCGCTCAATCGGAACCGCGGCGCCGGGCCGCACCGGCGGATTGTCACTGCGGGGCGGAAAAGCTATATCGGCCGCGTCAAGCAAGCCGCCGGGAATCGCACGGCCCTCGTCAGGGGTTTATTCGTCGTCATGACCGCCCGCATTTTCAAGCCCGCCAAGAACGCCATGCAGCAAGGCACGGCGACGACCCAGGAATGGCAGCTCGATTACGAGCCGGCGGAGCCGCCTTTCATCGAGCCGCTGATGGGCTGGACCTCGTCGGGCGACATGAAGCAGCAGCTCACGCTGCGCTTCGACACCAAGGAAGCGGCAATCGCCTACTGCGAGCGCGAGGGCATCGCCTATCAGGTGCTGGAGGCGCAGGAGCCGCAGCGGCGTAAGATCGCCTATGCCGACAATTTTGCGTTCCGCCGCTCGGAGCCGTGGACGCACTGAGCGGCCGCCGCAGGCCGGCAACGGTCTACGGTCGAAAGTTCGGCTTGCGCCGGGGGAGGCGGCGGTGACACCATGAGCCGCCCGTACGATCGGGCTCGTCGTCACAGGGTTCGTTGATCTCCATGCTGCATTCCGCCATCGACGTGTCGTCGTCCGAATTCGCGCGCAACGCCGATGTCATGCGGGGGCTGGTCGCGGACCTGCGCGACAAGCTTGCGGGCGTGGCGGCGGGCGGCGGACCTGCGGCCCGCAAGAAGCACACCGCGCGCGGCAAGATGCTGGCGCGCGAGCGCGTCGATCTGCTGCTCGATCCCGGCTCGGCCTTTCTCGAACTGTCGCCGCTGGCGGCTTACGGGCTTTACGGCGGCGAGGTGCATTCGGCCAGCATCGTCACCGGCATCGGCCGCGTCTCGGGCCGCGAGTGCATGATCGTCGCCAACGACGCCACCATCAAGGGCGGCACCTACTATCCGATGACGGTGAAGAAGCATCTGCGCGCGCAGGACATCGCGCGCCAGAACAACCTGCCGTGCATCTACATGGTGGATTCCGGCGGCGCCTTCCTGCCGCAGCAGGACGATATCTTTCCCGACGAGCGCCACTTTGGCCGCATCTTCTACAACCAGGCGCAGATGTCCTCGCTCGGCATCCCGCAGATCGCCATCGTCATGGGCTCGTGCACGGCCGGCGGCGCCTACGTGCCGGCGATGTCGGACGAAAGCATCATCGTGCGCAACCAGGGCACCATCTTTCTCGGCGGCCCGCCGCTGGTGAAGGCCGCGACCGGCGAGGTGGTGAGCGCGGAGGAGCTCGGCGGCGCCGACGTGCATTCGCGCCAGTCCGGCGTCACCGACCATTATGCGCAGAACGACGCCCATGCCATCGGCATCGCGCGCCGCATCGTCGGCAACCTCAACCCGCCGGCGCGTTCCGACGGGGGCCGCCGCGCGCCGCGCGAGCCGCTTTACGCGCGTGAGGACATCTACGGCGTGGTGCCGGCCGATCACCGCAAGCCCTACGACGTGCGCGACATCATCGCCCGCATCACCGATGCGTCCGAGTTCGAGGAGTTCAAGAAACTCTACGGCCAGACGCTGGTGTGCGGCTTCGCCCATATCTGGGGCTTTCCGGTCGGCATCGTCGCCAACAACGGCATTCTGTTCAGCGAAAGCTCGCTGAAGGGCGCGCACTTCATCGAACTGTGCTGCCAGCGCGGCATTCCGCTGTTGTTTTTGCAGAACATCACCGGCTTCATGGTCGGCAGGAAATACGAGGCCGGCGGCATCGCCCGCGACGGCGCCAAGCTGGTGACGGCGGTCGCCACCGCCAACGTGCCGAAATTCACCGTGGTGATCGGCGGCTCCTACGGCGCCGGCAACTACGGCATGTGCGGCCGCGCCTATTCGCCTCGCTTCCTGTGGATGTGGCCGAACGCGCGCATCTCGGTGATGGGCGGCGAGCAGGCGGCGATGGTGCTGAGCCAGCTCAGGCGCGACAACATCGAGGCCAAGGGCGGAACGTGGTCGGCCGAGGAGGAAGAGGAATTCCGCAAGCCTCTGCGCGCCCAGTACGAGACGCAGGGCCACCCCTATTACGCCACCGCCCGGCTGTGGGACGACGGCGTGATCGATCCGGCCGACACCCGGCAGGTGCTCGGGCTCGGCCTGTCGGTCGCGGCCAACGGGCCGGTGGAGCCGGTGCGCTTCGGCGTGTTCAGGATGTAACGACCGCGCCGGTCGGTTGCAGTCGTCGAGTTAAGGTCAAGGGAGCGGAGCGTGAACGTCGAAACCAGCGTCAGGACCAGCGGCAATCATTTCCGGCGCTTCGACACGCTCCTGATCGCCAACCGCGGCGAGATCGCCGCCCGCGTCATCCGCACCGCGCGCGCCATGGGCTTGCGCACGGTCGCGGTCTATTCCGAGGCCGACCGCGGCGCGCTGCACGTCGAGATGGCGGACGATGCGGTGCTGCTCGGGCCGGCGCGCGCCGCCGACAGCTACCTCAACATTCCAAAGATCATCGCGGCGGCCAAGCGCGCCGGTGCGCAGGCGATCCATCCCGGTTACGGCTTCCTGTCGGAGAGTGCGGCGTTCACGCAGGCCTGTTTCGACGCCGACATCGTGTTCGTCGGCCCGACGGCGGCGATGATGACGGCGATGGGCTCGAAGTCGGGCTCCAAGCAGCTGATGGAAAAGGCCGGCGTGCCGCTGGTGCCGGGCTATCACGGCGCGGCGCAGGACGACGCCACCTTGCAAAAGGCCGCCGACAAAATCGGCTACCCGGTGCTGGTGAAAGCCTCGGCCGGCGGCGGCGGGCGCGGCATGCGGGTGGTGCGCAACGCGGCCGAGCTGGCGGCGGCGCTCGAGAGCGCCCGGCGCGAGGCCAAGGCCGCGTTCGGCGACGACCACATGCTGATCGAAAAATACGTCGACAACCCGCGCCACATCGAGGTGCAGGTGATCGGCGACAGCCACGGCAATCTGGTGTCGCTGTTCGAGCGCGAATGCACCTTGCAGCGCCGCCACCAGAAGGTGGTCGAGGAGGCACCGTCGCCGACGCTCGATGCCGCGCAGCGCGAGACCATCTGTGCCGCCGCGCGCAAGGCCGCCGGCGCGGTCGGCTATGTCGGCGCCGGTACCGTCGAGTTCGTCTCCGACGGCCGCGACGTGTTCTTCATCGAGATGAACACCCGCCTTCAGGTCGAGCACCCGGTGACCGAACTGATCAGCGGCGTCGATCTGGTCGAATGGCAGTTGCGCGTCGCCTTCGGCGAAAAACTGCCGCTGACGCAGGACCAGCTCCGCCTCAACGGCCACGCCGTCGAGGTGCGGCTCTATGCCGAGAATCCGCACAAGAACTTCATGCCTTCGGTCGGTCGCATCTCGACCTGGCGGATGCCGCCGGAGCGCGACGGCCTGCGCATCGACGCCGGCTATCGCAAGGGCGCATCCGTGACGCCGTATTACGACGCCATGCTGGCCAAGGTGATCGCCTACGGCAACTCGCGCGAGGTGGCGCTGGCACGGCTCAAGCACGCGCTGGAAGAGGCCGACGTGCGCGGCGTCGTCACCAACATTCCGTTCCTCACCGCGCTGGTGGCGCACCAGGCGGTCCGAGCCAACGCCATCGACACCGGCTTCATCGAGCGCGAACTCGCCAAGCTGACCCCGCCGCCGGCCGCGTTGTCCGACCTTGAGCTCGCGGCCGCCGTCGCCGCCGTTCTGGCCGCCGAGCAGGCGGCGACGCGCGACGCGGTGTCGCCGTGGCTGACCGGCGGCTGGATGCCGGTCGGCCGCCGCAGCCGCACCTTTGCCTTCCGGCAGGGCGCGAGCGAGCACAAGGCGCTGCTGCGCTATGGCCCCGGCGGTGCGACGCTGGTCGTCGGCGAGCGCGAGGTGCCGCTGTCGTTCGCGCCGCGCGGCGACGACACCATCGAGGTGACGATGGCGGACGTCTCCACCACCGTCGCGGCGGTGGTCGAGGGCCGGCAGGTCTATGTCCGCACCCGCAACGGCCGCTTCGAGCTTGCCCTTGCCGATCCGTTCGGCGTGGCCGACGACGAGCAGGGCGGTCACGACCGCGTCGTCGCACCGCTGCCCGGCACCGTGGTGGCGCTGCTGGCGCAGGAAGGCGCCATGGTGGAGAAGGGCGACCCGATCCTGACGCTGGAAGTGATGAAGATGGAGCAGACGCTGCGCGCGCCCTATGCCGGCACGCTGACGCGCCTGAAATGCGCGGTCGGCGACATCGTGCAGGAAGGCGCCGAACTTGCCGAGATCGAGCCGGCCGAGGCGGGGTCGGCGACGAAAGCCGCAAAACCGGCGAAGGCAGCCAAGGCGGATAAGGCGGACAACGCATGAGCGATGCCGTCCGCATCGTCGAGGTCGGCCCGCGCGACGGGTTGCAGAACGAAAAAACGCCGATCGGCGTCGAGGATCGCGTGGCGTTCGTCGAGGCGCTGGTCGCCGCCGGCTGCCCGGTGGTCGAGGTCGGCAGTTTCGTGTCGCCGAAGGCGGTGCCGCAGATGGCCAGTTCGGACGCGGTGCTGCGCGCCGTCGATCACCATCCGGCCTGCGAATTTCATGTGCTGGTGCCCAACGAGAAGGGCTATGACGCGGCGCGCGCCGCCGGCGCGAAAGTGATCGCGGTGTTCGCTTCCGCCTCGGAAGGGTTTTCGCGCGCCAATATCAACTGCTCGGTCGCGGACTCCATCGCGCGCTTCAAGCCGGTGATCGCACGGGCGAAAGCCGATGGCGTCAAGGTGCGCGGCTATGTCTCCTGCGTGCTCGGCTGCCCGTTCGACGGCGAGGTCGCGCCGGCCGCGGTGGTGCGCGTTGCCGAGGCGCTGTGGCGCGAGGGTTGCTACGAGGTCTCGCTCGGCGACACCATCGGCGTCGGCACGGCGACGATGGCGCGCGAGTTGTTGCGCGCGGTCGCCGGCGTCATGCCGATGCAGCACATCGCG
>JBDHSY010000017.1:0-15791 GCA_039808405.1 Xanthobacteraceae bacterium | reverse complement strand
CTCGGCGCTGTTCGGCCTGTTCCAGGGCGGCATCGTGCCGAGCTACGCCATCATCGTGCGCGAATACATGCCGGCGCGCGCGGCGGCGACGCGGGTCGGCATCGTGGTGTCCGCCACCGTGGTGGGGATGTCGCTCGGCGGCTGGCTGTCCGGCGTGATCTTCGACGCCACCGGCTCCTATACCGCGGCCTTCGTCAACGGCCTCGGCTGGAATTTCCTGAACCTCGCCATCGCGCTCGGGCTGCTGTGGCGGGCAAGATCGCGGCTGGCGCTGGCGTAAGCGATGGTGCCGCGGGTCGAGGCTCGCTCGCGTCCGGCCGTTCGCCGGGCATCGGCGACCGCGCGGCGGATTGCCGGCGGGCCAGCGCCATTGTATGGGAAAGCGCCAGCCGCCAGGCGCGTTCGCCGCGCAAAAGGGCCTGTAGCTCAATGGTTAGAGCCGACCGCTCATAACGGTCTGGTTGCAGGTTCGAGTCCTGCCGGGCCCACCACGCATTCCGGTTTTGCGACGCCGATTGGGCGGATTCTCCACCCGGATTGGGGTCTATCTCCGCGCGTGCGGAGGAGCCGGGCCCGCGCCGCTCGAACACCTGATTTTCGAGGGTCTATCTCCGCGGGTGCGGAGGAGCCTTATCAGCAAAATCAATGTGTTGATCCGAAAGGGGTCTATCTCCGCGCGTGCGGAGGAGCCGTAGCCGTCGGCCTTTTCCGGCACCGCGCCGAAGGTCTATCTCCGCGCGTGCGGAGGAGCCGAGGCCGGCCGCCGTGTTTTCCCGGCAATCTGGGGTCTATCTCCGCGCGTGCGGAGGAGCCTCAGCTGCTCCGTCACCTGCAGGAGCAGAGACGGGTCTATCTCCGCGCGTGCGGAGGAGCCTGATCGGAACCACGTCTGACGCCGAGAGCTACAGGTCTATCTCCGCGCGTGCGGAGGAGCCATGTTCATCGCCGCCTCCCAAGGATTTTGGGAGGGTCTATCTCCGCGCGTGCGGAGGAGCCCGCTCGACGATCGCCGGATAGGCGTCCGGCAGGGGTCTATCTCCGCGCGTGCGGAGGAGCCTACAGCCGCGTTCATCATATCAAATTGTCCTTGGGTCTATCTCCGCGCGTGCGGAGGAGCCCTCGCCGGGCAACACCGGCGCAATCATGATCGGGGTCTATCTCCGCGCGTGCGGAGGAGCCCGGGAGTGGCTGGAAGACGAGATGCGCAAGGAAGGTCTATCTCCGCGCGTGCGGAGGAGCCCGATCTCACCAAGGATCGTCAACGCCTGCTCAGGGTCTATCTCCGCGCGTGCGGAGGAGCCAGGTTGGCACCCGCGAGGTAGGCACCCGCGAGGGGTCTATCTCCGCGCGTGCGGAGGAGCCTCCTCTTGGGAGGGCGCGCGACTGTTCCTTGGGGGTCTATCTCCGCGCGTGCAGAGGAGCCGTCGTCAATGCTGCTGAAGCCCGTGTCCGAGAGGGTCTATCTCCGCGCGTGCGGAGGAGCCCAATGATCGCTGGCATCAGCGGGCGCTCGGTCAAGTCTATCTCCGCGCGTGCGGAGGAGCCTGCACCGTGCGCGCGGTTGACGCTGCCGGCGCGAGTCTATCTCCGCGCGTGCGGAGGAGCCCGCGACAGACCGGTACTTACGCGGCGCGCCGGGAGTCTATCTCCGCGCGTGCGGAGGAGCCTCGACCTCCGACGCCGTAATGACATCGTCCGCGAGTCTATCTCCGCGCGTGCGGAGGAGCCGCCTACACCGCGCGTGAATAATCACGCGCAAAGAGTCTATCTCCGCGCGTGCGGAGGAGCCCGCCGGAAATCGCGCTCAGCGGATTGTCAAGGAGGTCTATCTCCGCGCGTGCGGAGGAGCCGCCATCACCGGGTCGATCTTGGCGTCGCCGGCGGGTCTATCTCCGCGCGTGCGGAGGAGCCTCGTCGGGGGGCGATATTGGCCGCAATGAGACGGGTCTATCTCCGCGCGTGCGGAGGAGCCGGAGCTTCCGACCACATGAACGGATTTATTGAGGGTCTATCTCCGCGCGTGCGGAGGAGCCACGGGAGAGCCATGGCTTACCGTCCAAGACGAGGGTCTATCTCCGCGCGTGCGGAGGAGCCCCTTCGGTGTTGAGCAGGTGAACCGTTTGTCCGGGTCTATCTCCGCGCGTGCGGAGGAGCCCTGATGAGCCGAGAGGCCATCGGGCCGGTTGGGGGTCTATCTCCGCGCGTGCGGAGGAGCCCACTCCCGGCTGACCGATCGGCCGAGGTTCGGGGGTCTATCTCCGCGCGTGCGGAGGAGCCCGTATGTGGGCGGCGTGCTGGAGGAGGCGGGGAGGTCTATCTCCGCGCGTGCGGAGGAGCCTGCTGGCGCACCGTGGCGAGATCGACCGGCGCGGGTCTATCTCCGCGCGTGCGGAGGAGCCAATCGCGTCCAACCCCTCAAGGGTGAGGCCGGGGGTCTATCTCCGCGCGTGCGGAGGAGCCGCCGATTGAAGGCTCGGCTGGGCCTTGGTATCAGGTCTATCTCCGCGCGTGCGGAGGAGCCCACCAGAAACGTCAGGGAGCCGCATGGGCTGGAGGTCTATCTCCGCGCGTGCGGAGGAGCCACCGTTGCGCGGCCGACAAGCGTGTCTGTCGTGGGTCTATCTCCGCGCGTGCGGAGGAGCCGCGAGGCATTCTCGCGAACCGCTACGGCTTGGGGGTCTATCTCCGCGCGTGCGGAGGAGCCCAATCCCCATGCAAGTGAACGGCGGATAGATAAGGTCTATCTCCGCGCGTGCGGAGGAGCCTCTAGCCGCCAACGTACTGAAAAGATTCACAATGTCAAAAAGCCCGCCGTAGCGAAGCCTACCGTTGGCGAACCAACAGCACGCCGTCCACGTCAACAATCTCTTTCGGCGCGTCACCGAGCGTCTCGATTGCCATTCCACCTGGGCGTTTTGCATCTGGCCAGGCAAGTACGATCGCGCCATGTCGCAATTCGGCATGCCACTCGGCCAGGATAGCCCAGGTTCGCTCGCGCACCGCTACCGAGAGCCGGGGAGCGAGATAGACCCCTGGCGAAAGCTCAAGCATGATCGAGGTCAAATAACCACGGTAGCGGGGTTCGACGTCGCGTGTAATGACGAGTGTCGCCGGCATCAGTCGCTGTCTCCTGCCGTTCCGGTGTCGTTCGCGGAAGAGGGCAGGTCCGGGTTGGTGGATCGGTTCGCCTCGAGCGATTTACCGGCCGCCTCAGTTCGCTTTCGCCCCGGCTGCAGAGAAGATCGAGTATCCTGCCCCGCCAAATCTTCCTCGAACAATTGCTTGAGCCGGTCGATCATCTGCGGAATGATAGACCGTTCGGCCAATATCGCTCCCGTACGACGTCGGGTCAGACGCTCGACGCTTTCCAGCCCTCGGCCTGCCTCGCGCGCGGAGACGAACGCGGTTGGAATTGTCACGCCGTCGCGGAATAAATCTGCGATATCGAGAACCAGCGACTGGCCCGGATCCTCATGGATAAAGCCGAGTTGTGGAATGGCTCCGACGGCCGCACAGGCAATGGCCGCGGCAGCTTCTACTGCGCTTGCAGCGTGATTCAGCGCCTGATTGGGCAGATCGGCGGCATTCGGATTGGCGCGATCGTAGCGTCGCCCGTCCCAGCGGATTCCTGCGCGTTGTGCTGCGAGGCGATACGTTTCCTTCATGCGCGCGCCCTCGATCCCCCGCAGCACGGCGATGTCGCGGTGCGGCAGCACTTCTCCCAGCCGCCATGCGTACATTCGGCGCGCGACATCCACACGCTTTTTTGTATCGGCCCACAACCTTGCCTGGCTGCGCGCTAGTGCCGAGCGGTCGGGCCCTAATGGCGGGGCCGTATAGAGACGGACTCCGTCCTCGCCCACAGCGGCCAGAGCCGTGTTTGCCCTGGCGAGCAGCCGAAGCGCATCGTGACTGACCATCGAGCCAGGGCCGAGCAAAATCATCGAGATGCTCTGAACCGGGATGCCATATTCCCCCGGCGGCAGCACCTCATCGGCTTCGGCGCCGCGAAGGAAGGCCAGCGTGCCATCGCGGCCCACAAGCTGCCCGCGCGCGAGATACAGGAGCCCTGACCGGTCGGCATGAGGAATGCGCGACGAGTGAAGTCCAAGGCGTCCCTTCAGCATGATCTAGCATCCGGGAACATCGGCATCCGGCGGCCGCAGCAGCAGCATTCCATAGCCATAGGCACGGTGCCGGCCGATGCCTTGCCCCAACATGGCGGAGAATGCGGCAGGGTCGGCCACGATCAGCGTCCCGTGGAATGTGATGTCAGGCCCTTCGATCTCGCGGCCGTTTCTTAGCACTTTCCGGCGGTTGAATTTGGCCAGGCGGGCGGTTTCAAGCGTGACACCAGGCAACCGCTCCGCCAGCCAGTCGCGATAGACCGTTTCACGGCTGCGGCCGGTCGAGGCCATGCCATCGCAATCGTCAGGATGACGACGCACCGCCTCGGCGACGAAGGCGTCGCGCTCGCGCATGCGGCTGCCATCGGTCCAGCGCCGAACAGGGCGCAGACGCACATCGAACCCCAATCGCTGGCCCGTGCGCGGCTCAGGCATCGGCTTCGAGCGCAACTTGTCCAGGTCGATCACGTCAAGCATCTCGGGCGTGGCAACCATGCGGGAGATCTCCGCCAAGGCCGCCGCATCGCGGCCGGCATAGGCATAAAGCGACCAGGGAGCACCAGCCGGCTCGAACAGGCGGAAAGGCTGAAGCACGGCCTTGCCGAACACCCCCGAGAGAAGCGTATGCAACGCCGCGCCGTCGTCGCGCGCGCCTTTTGGGCCGAGGCCGCGATCTTTCGCCCACAATGCGAAGGAGCGCGGGGAAATCGGCAGATGGACAAGATAAAGCATCAGGAGCGATCGACGGGGGTCATTCGTCCCTCCATCACGCGGCGTGTGCCGCCGTGCAAACCGCTTCGCCAATTGCGACGGTCGGCGATCGCGCGCCCCTCGCCGGATGCGGCAGGCCACAGCGCCGGCATCTCCCCGCGGCCAGCCACGGCGGTCAGCGCTGCATGGGCGTCGTCGGCATCGACCCAGCGGCCAGCATCGCCGCGCAATAAATAGCCGGCCGGCAAACATGACTTGCGTCCGAAAAAGAGCGGCCGCGCCGGGCGGTCGAGGGCGGCGGCGACGGCATCCAGATCGGGTGCTTCTTCGGTGGGTGACAGACAAAGCACCACGGTCATGTCGGTATCGGCGTGATAGTCGCGCCAGCGGATATGCGGACTGTCGTAAGTGGATGCGCCTCCCGCACGCCCCTCGACCCGGCCATACGTTGTCCAACCCTTGTCGTTTGCTTCAAGCTTCGCGGTCTGGAAATCAGTCATCCGGCCGAGCGAGTGTTCGCTGTCACGTCGGGCGCCGAAAACCAGCCGCGCCTGAAGCCGCTCGAGGCGACCGGTTTCGTAACGCGCGTAACCAAGCGCATTGGCCAGTAACCCGGTGATGGCGGATGCCGCAGGAAAATCACGGGTCACGCCGCGGGAATCGATGGTGACGCCGCCGAAACTGGCAAGAGGCGCTTTGAAGCGCAGCACGAGCCAGCGCATCATGCCGCCCCAAGCAACGTTCCACGCACCCACTGCATGATGTCAGGCAAGGTGCCGCGTGTCGCCCCCGGCAGGCTCGCCTCATTCCGGAGCGACAGGAAGCGCCGATCCTCGCCGGTCCTGTAGTTCTCGTCGAAGGCCTGGAGGCGGATGCTCAACGCCTGCTCCGCCGCTTCGATGGTCGCCTCGGTCGGCTGACGGAAGGCCTCAGCCAGCGAACGCGGTTGACGATCTCCGGCTTCGACCAGCAAGGCAGCCGCGTAGCCATAAGGGGCTGTCGAGCCCAGCTTGGCACCTGGCGAGACGGTGGCGATCAAACCGACGAGCCGGGCCGCGACTTCGGCCGCCATGGTGCGGTCGGCGCTCAACCAGTCCCTTGCCGGCGATCCGGTCAGGTTCGATACTAAGGCCGGAACATCCACCACGACATAACCATAAAACAGGCCCGAGGTCAGTTCGGTCTCGCCGATGTGGTCGGCGCCGGTTTCGTCGCCGGCCAGATCGTCGACAACGGCGAAATAGTCGCTCTCGCTTTGTTCGGCGTGGGTGGTGAAGGCATGGGCGACATGGATAGGCGCGTCGATATTCGCCTCGGTGTCGGAGGTCACCATCCGTCCGAACAGCGCCGCCGTCAGGCCGCCGGGAAGAAGCGCGCCGTCGCGCATCGCCTTCATCGTGTCCTTGAAGGATTTTTCCTTGGTGTAATCCTCGGCTACCTCTTTCGCGGCCGCGGCGTCGGCTGCGCCGGTGGCGATCTCCGCGAATTTACCGGCGAGGAACCGCAGTTCCGGCTCGCCGAACAACAAAGGCTGTCGGTTGCTTTTGCTCTTGGCCGCATCCTTGCCGTAGACGGCGATCTGGAAAGCCGGCTCGATCGCATCGAGAATATCGGCGCTCACAGTTCCCTCAAGCGGCGCCCGCAGCCGTTTCGTCACCAGCTCGCGCGAGCGCACAGCCTCTTCCGCTCCGTCGATCGCATGGATCGCGAAGGGGCCATCGTCCATCCGCCAGTGCCGTTTCAGGCACTGTGAGGAAATGCGGGTGCGGATCGCCGGGCCGTAGGGCAGACGCTTGGCGAGGCCGCTGTCGTCGCGGTTCAGGAGAGCGGCGGAATAGCTGTGCAGGCTGTGGATTTGCAGGAAGCGCGGCTCAGGCATCGGAATCCTCTTTGATGACCGCCGCCTCGGCGGCATAGTAGCTTTTGGCAAGGTTGCGCAGGTCGTTGCCGGCGCTGGTAAAGAGCAAAAGTCTTGCCAGCTCCCGCGTATCGAAACGGGCATCTGCGCGGGCCAGCATCCGCACCAGGCGTATCAACGCGCCGCGTCGCTCGGGAAACGGCGCGTTCAAAACCTTCGCCACGCGCATGTTGCTGACGCCGGCGTCGAACAGCGCCTTGCCGAGCGGGAGCCCCGCATGCGCGCTGCGCTTGTCCGGATCGTTTCCGGTGGGCGTGAGCAAGGCAAGGGCCGTGACGACCCATTCCCAATCGACGCTTGCCCCTGGTTGTTTGTCGAGCTTCCGCTCGAAATAAACCCTCCAGAAATCGGCGATGCCGTCGCCAGGCGTGGTGCGGCGCAGCCGCGCGAGCGGACCAGGCGGCAGCCTCGCCAGCGCGACACCGAGACGAAAGACGGCGTCGTTCAGCGTTTCGGCCGCTGCCATTTCGACATCAGGCATCGGCTTTCTCCTTCTTCGGAAAGATCAGTTCTCGATCGTTCACCAGCGCGCCTTTCCACAAGGCTCCGTAGAACGCCCCCGGCGCGCGGGCCCGCGCCCGCCAGCGGTGCTGGACGGGACAAGGGATCGTTTCAATCGCCTGATCCAACAGCTTTCCCGCATAGACGATCAAATGATGCAGCCACGACGCCTTCGCCGTCTCGCCCTGCTCGATGCGATCCTGCAACACGTCGAAAAAGCGCGCATCAGCCTCACCTTCAAGGCGGCGGACGAACGGATCGGCATGGGCGTAATCGTCCTTGCCGGGCTGATCCTGTGCACCGCCGACGGCGACGACGGCGCAGGCGAAGCGCAACGCCTTGGCGACCTGCGCGATCTCGCGCTGTTGCAGATCGGCGATCTGGCCGAGCGTCGCACGCTGTTCGGGGCTGAGAAGACCGCGCGCCAGAGAGCGCCGGACCGGAACGGCTCGCTCATGAAAGCCCTCGGTCTTGCCCTGCCCGCGGGTCACGCCGCGCGCGATCATCGTCATATCCTTCTCAAGCGGTTGCGCCTGCATCGCCGGCGGCAAGCGAAAGCGTCGGGTCCCATCGCCGAACAGCAACTGACACAGCACACGATAGGAAAACCCGCGCGCATCGAGCGAAAAGGATTTGTTCTCGGCATCGTTGACCGGAGCCCAGAAATCGCCCGTGACGCCATTCAGAGTTTTGGCGTCGATCCGCGCCACCGAGGTGCCGGCGCCGCGAACGGCAAACCCGCCGCCGTCGGGCGCGAAACGGACGCGGCGGCAGATTTCGATGAACCACGGATCGAGCCGATCGAGCCGCAGACTGGTCTTGCCGTCCCACGGCTCAAGCCAGACCAGCGCAACGCCATCGGGATCATAGAAAGGATAATCGTCCACCAGCCTGTCACGCCCGGCGAGCATCGCGCGAATGTCACGGCGCAGATGCGCGCCCGGCCCACCCGCCGGCGCAAGGCCGAGGAACGGGCGCGCCGAGAAGCCGCCGTTCATACGCGCGACACCGTAGTTGCCGGCGCCGAGAAAGCCTTCCATCGTTTGCAGGCTGACCAGCGCGAACAGCCAGTCGTCCGGCTCCGCGGTCGTCATGACGCCCGACTTCAGATCGAAATTCCGCGCGGTGATCAGCACGTCCAGCGCGTCGGGCGTGGGAATGGTGTTCTTCAGCGCCGATAACGCGCCTTCCGGCACGGGCGGCTGCAAGAAGGCGGACCTGGTCAGATCGTCAACGACGAGGGACCACGGCTCCTCCATCCCCCCGGTCAGGTTCAACAGCAGCTTCGCCCAGGCCGCCGCGTCTGCGGGAGAGTCCTGCTCGTCGGCGCGATGCAACGCGATCGCACCCAACTGCGCCAGAAACATATGCCAGGCGTGGGTCTGATGTGGGCGCAGGGCTGGAAAACTGTCGACCTCATCGCGCATCAGCGCGGCGAAGGTCTCGGGCAATGTCAATTGCTTCAGACCATCCTTGACGACGGCGCGAATGAGAGGCGCGGCAATCAGGCTGAACAACACGGTCCCCCCGTTCACCGGGAGCTTTGCTTCGGGTGCTCAGTAGGACAGCCCCCAATGATCTCCGCGTGTGATGCGTTACAGTAGTGCAGCCGTTGGTTGCGGCAATTGAACTTTCGCCTTAATCCAGAACCCCCCGTCGCAATCCGAACCTGTCATACGTCAACCCGGTCTCCGCAAACGAGAGCCGGCCCGGCGCGGTCGTCTGCCATTCCTTACCTGTTGCGTCGATCACGTCGTCGATGTGCCAATGACCGGGGGCGCCGATCCGAGTAACGACCTCGCCGAAAGGGCCGATTGTGCCCTCGGCAAAAGGCACCTCCACGCGGTCGGTGCCGAGCCGGGTCTGGATTTTCTCGTCCCGGCCGAAGCGTTCATGATCTCCATCGAATACATGGCTCCGGTCGATCAGGTTCATACGGGCGAACTGGCCGTCCGCGATCTCCGCGCCGAGCCTCCTGCCTTGTGCAGCCAGCCATTCCGGGCCGAGTTCTTCAGCCAGCCGGTCGAGCGTCGCCGGATCGGTCCCGCTCTCAACCAGGCGGCGGTTATCGTCGGGAATGGTCCAGACCGTACCGGCTCCGATCAGGCGGCGCACCGCTTCGAGCCCGGCAATGTCGGGATAGACTCCGCCGCCGTCGCGATTCGGGCCAAGCCCGAAGGCCAGAAGGGTCGCCGCAGGCTCCAGCACCTCGGGCAGCAGTACAAGGCAGCGAGCGCTGCTAAAGCCTGCTGGCCGGTCCCGGCGCTCATGACGATGCAACCTGCCAATTCGCTGCAACAGCACATCGACAGGGCAAAGATCGGTAACGAGATAATCAGCATCGATGTCGAGCGATTGTTCTACGGTCTGCGTGGCACAGACGATCCGACCCGCCGCTGGAGCCTCCTTGCCCATCACCCTTTCAATCTCTGCGTCCAGCAAGCGACGATCCTCGGCGGCGAAACGACCATGGTGCGGACATTTGATGCCGTTCACCGAAAACAGCGGCGCGGATGGATCGAGCGTCTCGATCGCACGCTGCACGGCGACGACCTGATCGACCGTGTTACGGATGACCAGAACCCGCGCGCCTTGCTGCGCGGCTTTGACGGCTTCGCCTGCGATGGCGTCCGGGTCGGCGATCCATGGAGCCGCGGTGATATTCACCACCTTCCGGCGCTTTGCCGCGTCGGGCGCGATGTGGACTTCCTTGCCTCCTTTGACCCAACTCAGTGCCGGATAGTCAGGGTGAGGATCAGGCTTCAGGCGCTTGCCCAGAAGTTGCGCCCGGGCTGCCGCGCCCAAAGTCGCCGACATCAATAGCGCATGGCCGCCACGCGCCACATGATCGTGGACTACGCGTTCGACAATCGCGCTCATGTAGCTGTCGGACGCATGAACTTCATCGATCACCAGATAGCTGCGCGACAGGGTTGCAGCGCGAAAGTGCGCCCATTTGACCTGAAGGCCCGCCAGCATGACCTGATCAACCGTGCCGACAGCGACCGGCGCCGCGAGAAAGCGGCGCGGCGTCTCGGCGGACCAGCGCGCCTCGCACCGAGCGGCATCGGGATCGTCGCTCCATTCGACCTTCCAGTCCGGAAGCGCCCACCCTTCGGCCTCTCCGGCCCTCAAATAGCCGGGCAGCGCCAACACGCATTCCGTTCCGAGGATTGCGCCCGCCGCGCGCTGGATGCGGCGATGGATCTGGCCTGCGGCGGCGCGGGTCGGCAGGGCAAAATAAAGTCCGTCCACCAGACCTTCGGCGAACAACCGCCGGAAACGCAGAAAGGCCGCTTCCGTCTTGCCCGAGCCGGTCTCGGACTCCAGCACGGCGAGGCGCACATCGAGCCGCAGATCGACCAACGCCTTTTGCATCGGACGAAGCTCCGCTCCTTCTCGCCAGCCGAAAAGCTGTTCGAGCGATGTTTCCATCGCATGCCGGCTTATGAAAGCATCGCGCAGATCAGCGACGTCGATGCGCAAGCTGCGCAGTAACTCATCTGCCGCGCGTGGCGTCGCGCTCTGCCGGTTGAGAGGAAAGTCGGTCTCGCGTGAACCGATCTGATCGGCTAGCGCCACCAGCCCGGCGAAAAAATGCTGCAATTCGGCGCTGGCCGGCAACTCTGGTCCGGGACCAAAGGCGAGGGGATAACGGCTACGGCAAACGGACCCGACGGCTTTTGCCGCCAAAGCCGGATCGTAACCGTTGCGCGGCTTCCAGTCTGCGGCTCGCGGCATTTCATTGCCGTCGATCGGTCTGCCGTGATGGGCGAGAGCCGCGAACAGCAAGTTGCTTACGGCATCGCCCCAGCCCGCCACTGCAGGCATGGTCAATGCTTCGGCGACCGCATGGTCGTTGTTCTGAAAAAGCTGCCACCCTTGCGCGCTGTGGCCAGCTTTGATCGTCGGATCCAGAGCCTTGGCTTGAAATGCGCTGCTGAGTTTGCCGACATCATGAAGAAAGGCCAGAACGCATAGTCTCGCAATCGTCACGGGATCGGGTTCGTGTCCGATGATTGTCGCGAGCCGGGCAGAGAACAGCGGCAAACGAATCAGCGCGGCAAAGCAGTCGGCAACGTCCGACATGTGATCCGTAAGCGGCAGCCATGTGTCGGGGGCGGAAAACTTTCCCCAGGCAAAAGACGGTTGGGTCATCGGATCGCTACGCTACCACCTCTCGCAATGCGCTTGCCGCATGGTCCCGCGCTGGCACCACCACAGCCATTGCTCGTCTGAGCCGACTGCGTTGAGTCTGAAGTTTGGACCGCCGGACGTCAGATTTTTCCGGCTCTGCCACGGTAGCGGACTGACTGCGCCATCGTGCTTGTGCAGCAAAATTGGCGGTTGATTGCCGATCGCTGCAAGGGGCCGTTTCTCATTGTAGTCGTTACGACAATCCTCCACCTTTTCCTCGGTGTCTGCAAGGCTTCGGAACCAGTGCGCGTTGAGACATTCTGCCCGGAAGCGGCCGTTGACCCTTCTTGGCCGAGCCGCATAGCCCCCCTTCGCGCGCCCGCGCTCCGCTGCCGTCCACCATCTCACTCTCCTCCTTTTCAAATTAAGAATACGAGCAGACCGCCCTTATAGGCTGCAGAAGAAGTGCGTAAGAAATAAGCGTTTACTTCGGGTGTAAGCGTCCATTTCTTGCGCGTGGTTCAGTTGAGAGCGGTCATTGGCCCCCAGTTCCAGGGGAAAAGGTCGTCGAGGCGGCTCATGGGATGCCCATTGGACATGCGTTGGAGCACGTCCTTGAGATACCGCCGCCAGCTCCTGCGTCCATCGACGTAGAACACGAAGATGGATGCCGTAGTGGCGCGTGACCTCTGCGACACTCACGCCGGGCTTCGCCACCTCATCGAGAATCTGGTGTCTATCTGCTGTCGCTCCGCTTTCAACCCTCATGATGCGCCCACCAGAAAACCTCACGCTGCCGCTTCCATCGTCGCCGTTCGCTCGCCATCTGTTCTCTCCTGATCTGCAAATCGAGGGCCAGAACAGATCGGGGTCGGAAGTCTCAGGACAAGTGAGCGAGAAATGGCCGCTTACGATCAATCTGTATCGCCAACATCAGATCCCTGAATTCATTCACAAGTTCCCTGTTTGAGAAAATTTATTCGCTGTACTGATGTGTAGGGTTTTCTGGGAAAAGTCCCCGTATGGCAGCTACTCCCTTTGATCGGCATTTCGCAAGAATGGCTAAAATCCTCAAAACTCGCTGTTAAAATCCCTGTTTCCTTGGGATTCAAGCGCGAGACTGGTACTTACCAGACTGTTTCCGCCACCACGCATTCCGGTTTTGCGACCCGATATCGTCCCGAATGGGTTTGCGGCGCCGATTGGGCGGATTCTACCAGGGCTTCCAGGTGGCGACCGGATGATCGACCAGCAGATCGATCTCCATCTGAATGGCGTCGCTGCGATAGGTGATATCTCCGATATAGATGGCGACGCCCCGCTCATCGACGATCACGCGACGGACCACCAGCGTCGGCGACCCGACAGGAACCTCGAGCGCCGCCGCCAGATCCGGATCGGCACAGCCGATCGTCAGCGTCTGGCGCGCCGCACGAACCCTGACCTCGGTCATGTCGTCGATCACAACGATGGATGCCATGCTCCGGAAGCGATCCTGCCCCCGTTCGAAGATGTCGCCGGCGAGATGGATGCTGACTGACGAATAAGGCCTGCCGTCGCGGCAATAGACGCCTTTCATGGCGACGTAGCTCACCGCCGCGACGCCCTCCACGTCGCCGAGAGGCGGTGCGGCTGTCTCTCGACAAATCGTCGGTTGCTCCAGCGGGACGCCTGCCAGCGACCGGACGAGGCCCCGCCAATCGCTTGCCAGTTTTACGGTGCGCCGATCGTGCGCCTGCGACGACACGAAGGTCCCGAGGCCCTGACGGGCCCGAAGCAGCCCCTCCTTGCGCAGAACGTCCACTGCCTGACGGGCCGTCTCGCGCGTAACCTGGAATTCGCGTTCCAGCTCATCGAGCGTGGAAACCCTCTTTCCCACCTGCCATTGCCCGGACTGGATCCGGCTGCGCAGCACGGAGGCAATCTGAACGTAGAGAGGTATACGACCGCGACGATCGGCCCTGACAAGCATTGGCACCTTTATTCCACTGAAAGCACGGCGGAGCCGGAAGGACGATCCGGCGCAGTCTCGCTCGACCGCCGCCCGGTATCCACGCCCTGTCCTGCACCAATGGGCGCGGCTCACCGCGAGATGCGCTCGCCGGTTATGATGTTGAGGGTCGCCTGCCGGCCGTCGGCATTCGCCTGGAGCGCCTTTTCGATGGCGGCAACGAGCGTGCCGGGATCCTCGACCCGGGCGCCATAGCCGCCGCAGCTTTGCGTGACCAGTTCGTAATCCGGCGACGGCGCCAGCGCGACCAGCGGCATCTCGTTCTGCCTTGCCGCCTCGCTGTCCTCGTAGACGGCCGTGACGCTCTTTGCCACCGCGTTCCATTGCGCGTTGTTGAAGACCATGGTGAGCGTCGGCAACTTTTCCGCCCGCTCGACGTAATGCGCGGCCAGAGGCACGCCGAACATGTAGGAGCCGTCGCCGATGGTGGAGATGACCTGCCGGCTGCCCGCGGCGAGCTTGGCGCCGATCGCCTGTCCGTGCGCCATGCCGAGCCCGCCGGAATTGCCGGCGATGAAGCCATCATGCCGGTGCATATCGAGATAGTGATAGCCCGAGCCCATTTCATCGACCACGATGGCATCCTTGTCGCGAACCTGATTGAGCGCGTCGGCGACCACGACCGGGCTGATCGGCGTCATGTGGCGCAAGGAGTCGATGGTCGCCTTGCGGGTCTCGACGATCTTCCGATGACGATCGGCGACGAGCTTGCGACGCGCGTCGACGACGGCCGCCTTGCCGCGAAGGCGAACAGCCAGCATCTCCGCGAGCAGCTCGATCGCAACCCCCGGATCGCCGGCAATCGCCATGTCGATGGGAAAGTTGCGGAGCGGGTAGGTCCGATAGAACGGGTCGTGAGCGATGTGGATGACCTTGGCGCTGCCGTTCGGCTGCATATAGCGCGGCAGCCACGGAACAGGCGCCTCGAGAACCACGATCAGATCGGCCGCTTTCAATAGCTGCTCGGTGACCGGCCCGAGGTTCATCGGATGGTCGGAGGCGATGTTGGCATGGGCGCCGCTGGTGACGGCGATGCCGGCCCTGTCGGCCAGCGTGCCCAGCGCCGCAAAACTCCGGGACGTCCTGCAGGCGTGGCCGGCGATGATCAGCGGCATCTGCGCGCCGGCGATAAGATCCGCCGCCTGCTCCAGGGCATGCAGCGCGGCAACGGCCGCAACCGGACGGGCCGAGACGATGTCGGATCGGGACGAAGCCTCGTCCATGTCATCGATCAGGGTTTCGCGCGGCAAGGTGAGGTAGACCGGCCCACGCGGCTCGCTCATGGCGATATTGATCGCGCGATGCACGATGGCCTTCACCGGCTGCCCGCGCCGCAGTTCGTACTCCCACTTGACGGATTCCCGGACGATCGCGGCCTGATCGAAATTTTCCTGCATCCAGTGAATGACCCGATCACGCGAGCCGGCATGTCCGGATTCGGTCAGCGGCGTGCGCCCCGCCGCCAGCAGGATCGGCACGTTGTCGCGCGCGGCATTCATCATCGCGCACACCGTATTCGCCGTTCCGACGTTGACGTGAACCATCACGCATGCCGCCTCGCCCGACACCTTGGCGTAGCCTTGCGCCATGCAGAGCGCCACGTTCTCATGAGGAACGGTGATGAACTGCGGCGCAGGCTCGCCGCGCCGCCTCATGCGGGCCAAACCTTCGATGATCGGGGGAAAATCGGAGCCGGAGTTGGCGAAAACGTAGCGGATCCCTGCCGCCTGAAGCGCCGACAGATACCCCTCGGCGACCGACACCTTTTCGCTGATACCCATCGTGTTGCGTTTCCCGCGTCCGCCTGCCAGGTCGGACCAGCCCGCCTGATAGCATCAATTGCATTTACTGAGCATATCAGACATAGTAGCTGAGCATGTCAAGGAGGCGGCCGGTCATGTCCAGGCTGAAAGCGGTCGATCACAACGCCCCGCTCGGCGAGGGAGCCTATCAGGCTCTCCGCGAAGCGATTTTGACGTGCGCCATCCCGCCCGGCGCCATTCTCACCGAGGGGCAGCTGATGGAGCGGCTGGACGTCGGAAAATCGACGTGCCGCTTCGCGCTGATCCGGCTCGCGCAGGAAGGCTTCGTTCGCTCCCTGCCGCGGCAGGGATACATGGTCACCCCCATCACGATGACGGACGTGGAGGAGCTGTTTGCCATCCGGCTTCTGCTGGAGCCCGAGGGCGCCCGGCTGGCCACAGGCAAGATCGACGTCAAGAAGCTGGCCCGTATCGAGACCAACCGGCGGGCGGCGCTGGCGGGCGAAAAAAAGAACTCGGTCGAGACCTACATCAAATCCAACGAGGAATTTCATTCCTTCATCGCGATGTCTTCGGGAAACACGCGGCTTGCGCGCACGATCCTCGGCGTGCTTGACGAAATG
>JBDHSY010000016.1:0-15796 GCA_039808405.1 Xanthobacteraceae bacterium | reverse complement strand
GTCATCGATATCGTCGCGCCGATCGGCAAGGGCCAGCGCGCGCTGATCGTGGCGCCGCCGCGCACCGGCAAGACGGTGCTGATGCAGAACATCGCGCATTCGATCACCGCCAATCACCCCGAGTGCTACCTGATCGTTCTTCTGATCGACGAGCGGCCGGAGGAAGTCACCGACATGCAGCGCTCGGTGAAGGGCGAGGTGGTGTCCTCGACTTTCGACGAGCCGGCGGTGCGTCACGTCCAGGTCGCCGAAATGGTGATCGAGAAGGCCAAGCGTCTGGTCGAGCACGGCCGCGACGTGGTGATCCTGCTCGATTCGATCACGCGCCTCGGCCGCGCCTACAACACCGTGGTGCCGTCGTCCGGCAAGGTGCTGACCGGCGGCGTCGATGCCAATGCGCTGCAACGGCCGAAGCGCTTCTTCGGTGCGGCGCGCAACATCGAGGAGGGCGGCTCGCTGACCATCATCGCAACCGCGCTGATCGATACCGGCAGCCGCATGGACGAGGTGATCTTCGAGGAGTTCAAGGGCACCGGCAACTCCGAGCTGATTCTCGACCGCAAGGTGGCCGACAAGCGCATCTTCCCGGCGATCGATATCTCGCGCTCGGGCACGCGCAAGGAAGAACTGATCACCGATCCGCAGCTGCTCAAGAAGATGTACGTGCTGCGCCGCATCCTCAACCCGATGGGCACCATGGACGCCATCGAGTTCCTGCTCGACAAACTGCGCAACACCAAGAACAACTCGGAGTTCTTCGATTCGATGAACACCTGATCGATGGTTTGAACGATGGATGCAAAAATGCCCGCCGCGTGCGGGCATTTTTGTAAGCCGGCCGGCTTATGCGGCGGACGACCGCGTGAGATTGTTGAGCGCGTGTGCATCCGTCAGCGGCAGCGAGCAGCTTTGTCCGCGGCAGACGAAGGCCGCGCCACCTTGCACACTGTCCGCCTTGGCGCGCGCGGGGTGACTTTTCGGCAGCGACGACGCCTGCGGCGCATGCAGCACGATGCGTGTGGCGTATGGCAGCCGGCGTGCCGCGGCGAGCAGGGCGGCTGCATCGGCCCCATCTCCGACGACAACGATCTCGGCGCCGTTGAGCTTGAGGTCGAGCGCGTTCAACAGCGAGAGATGGCCGAACACGTTGTCCTGCGCCACCGGGAGCAGCGCGGCGAACAGCGCGTCCGACTGCTCGCGATAGCGGTCGTCGCCGGCCAACACCGCGAGCCGCACCAGGTTTTGCGCGATCAACCCGTTATGGTTCGGGATGGCATCGTCCACCGTGGCGTGCGGCCGCACGATCAGCCCCTCGGCATCGTCGGCGGTGAGAAAATAGCCGCCGTGGTTGCGGTCGGCGTAATGGGTATCGAGCGCGATCTGCCAGGCGACGGCCCTGGTCAAAAAATCCGCTTCGCCCGTTGCCTCGAACAGCGACAATGCCGCCCCGATCATGGCCGCATGGTCCGAGGCGAGCCCGGGGAATAGCAGCCGCCCGTCGCGCCACGAGTGGCCGAGCCGGTCGCCACGGGTCATCTCCGCCGCAACGAAGGCGAAGGCGCGCCGCGCGATCGCCAGCCAGTCCGGGCGCTCGAACGCCAGCGCGGCGTGGGCGAGGGCGGCAATCGCGAGACCGTTCCAGTCGGCCAGCACCTTGTCGTCGAGGCCCGGAGGGACGCGTTTGCTGCGCTCCCGGTGCAGCATATCGCGCAGCATGGCGAGGCGTGCCGCCTCCTCGGGCGTGTCGGTCAGGCCATTGAGACGATTGAGGATATTCTTTCCCTCAAAATTTCCCTCGCGGCTCACGTCGTATTTCGCAGCAAACAGCGCAGCATCGTTCGCGCCCAGAACGTGGCCGATCTCGTCGGCCGACCAGACGTAGAACTTGCCTTCCTCGCCATCCGAATCGGCGTCCAGCGACGACGACAGTCCGCCCCCGGGCTGCATCATCTCGCGCTGGAGCCAGCCGACCGTCTCCATCGCACGCGCGGCATAGAGAGGGTTGGGCGCGCGGGCGTGCTGCAGCGCCAGAAGGTCGAGAAGCTGGGCGTTGTCGTACAGCATCTTCTCGAAATGCGGCACCAGCCAGCGCTCATCGACGGAATAGCGGGCGTACCCCCCGCCGAGATGGTCGTAGATGCCGCCCTGGCTGATGCGGGTCAGCGCCAGATCGGTGGTGGCGAAGAACCGCTCGTCGCCGGTGCGGGCGCCGGCGCGCCACAAGAACTCCAGCATGGCGCATTGCGGGAATTTCGGCGCGCCGCGCAGGCCCCCGTTGACCGGATCGGTGGCGCCGGCGATGGAGACGGCGGCGTTGTTGAGCTCTGGCAGGCCGATCGTTGCCGGGTTTTGCGCGCGGCCGCGGTCGGCCAGCCGCGCCACCAGCGCCTGGCGATTCTGGTTGATCTTGTCGGGCGCCTCGTGGAACACGCGGGCCACCTCGCGCAGCACCTCGGTGAAGCCGGGCCGGCCGTACTGCGCCACTTTCGGAAAATAGGTGCCGCCCCAGAACGGCGCGCCATCGGGCGCGAGGAACATGGTCAGCGGCCAGCCGCCCTGTTGCCCGAGATGGTGGAGCGCGTTCATGTAGATCTGGTCGATGTCCGGGCGCTCCTCGCGGTCGACCTTGATATTCACGAACAGCTCGTTCATCACCGCCGCGGTGGCGTCGTCCTCAAAACTCTCGTGGGCCATGACGTGGCACCAGTGGCAGGCGGCGTAGCCGACGGACAGCAGGATCGGGCGGTTGAGGCGCTGCGCCTCGGCCAATGCGGCCGGACCCCACGGCCACCAGTCGACCGGATTGTGCTGATGCTGCAGCAGGTAAGGGCTGGTTTCCCGGGCCAGACGGTTTTTGTGCGGCGCAGCATCGGCCATGGGGCGGTCTCCATGATTATGCTGCGGTGCAGCATGGCGGCCTTGAGCCGGTTCCGGCTTGGCGGCCTTCACAGAACAGATAGGTCATGACGCAGCGCGATCAAACCATCTTTGCCCTGTCGTCGGGACTGCTGCCGTCGGCTATTGCGATCGTCCGCGTGTCGGGGCCACGGGCAGCGCAGGCGGTGACGGCGCTGGCCGGACGATTGCCGCCGCCGCGCACGGCGCACCTCACCGCGTTGCGAGACGCCGAGGGTGCCGTCATCGATCAGGGGCTGGTGCTGTGGTTTCCGGCGCCGAATAGTGCGACCGGCGAGGATGTGGCCGAGTTTCATGTCCATGGCGGCCGCGCGGTGGTTGCTGCGGTGTTTGCCGCCCTCCTGCGTGTCAAAGGTCTGCGGCCGGCGGAGCCGGGCGAGTTCACCCGCCGCGCGTTCGAGAACGGCAAGCTCGATCTGACCGAGGCCGAGGGGATCGACGACCTGATCCATGCCGACACCGACCGCCAGCGGCGGCAGGCGTTGCGCCAGTTGCAAGGCCTGCTCGGGCATCGCGCCGAGGACTGGCGCCGCCAGGTGATCGAGGCGGCGGCGCTGATCGAGGCGGGCATCGATTTTTCCGACGAGGGCGACGTTCCCGACGATCTTGCCGCGCCGGCGCGCGCCCGGATCGCGGCGTTGCGCGACGAGATCGCGGCGGCGCTTGCCGCCTCGGCCCGCAGCGAACGATTGCGCGATGGCCTGACGGTCGCCATCGCCGGGCCGCCGAATGCCGGAAAATCCACTCTTCTCAATGTCTTGGCGCGACGCGAGGCCGCCATCGTATCGCCCTATGCCGGCACCACGCGCGATGTCATCGAGGTGCAGTTCGATCTCGATGGTTATCCCGTCACCTTGCTCGATACGGCGGGCATCCGCGACACCGCCGATCCGGTCGAGCAGGAGGGCGTGCGCCGCGCGCGCGCCCGAGCGGCCGAGGCCGATCTGGTGTTGTGGGTGTGCGAGGCGCAGGACCGCGCCGGTCCGCAGAAACCGGACTGGCAGGCTCCGGTCTGGGTGGTGCGCAACAAGATCGATCTCGATGACATATCGTCCGAGGCGGAGGCGGCCTTCGCCATCTCGGCGGCGCGGGGCGACGGCGTGGCCGATTTGCTGGTGGCGGTGGCGCGGTTTGCCTCCGATTATTTCGGCGGCGAGAGTGCCTTGATTTCGCGCGCCCGCCACCGCGTGTTGCTGGAGGAAACGGGATCGGCGCTGGGCCAGGCGCTGACCGAGGCGGAACCGGAGCTTGCGGCGGAGCATCTGCGGGTCGCAGCCCAGTGCCTCGGGCGGATCACCGCCCGGATCGACGTCGAGGAGGTGCTCGACGTGGTCTTTCGCGATTTCTGTATCGGGAAATAGCGACCCTGTTTCATGTGAAACAGCCTTGTTGATGTGGAACAGCCTTGGCCGAATCGGCTTCTCGATCCGCCCGCGGCGGTATAGAAAGCGGTCCATGTCCACAGGCTTCGATGTCATTGTGATCGGCGGCGGCCACGCCGGCTGCGAGGCGGCGGCGGCGGCCGCGCGCATGGGCGCACGCACGGCGCTGCTGACGCACCGCTTTGCCACCGTCGGGGCCATGTCCTGCAATCCGGCGATCGGCGGGCTTGGCAAGGGGCATCTGGTGCGCGAAGTCGATGCGCTCGACGGGCTGATGGCGCGCGTCATCGACCGCTCCGGCATCCAGTTCCGGATGCTCAACCGTCGCAAGGGCCCGGCAGTGCGCGGGCCGCGGGCGCAGGCCGACCGCCGGCTCTATGCCGCGGCGATGCAGGCGGAGTTGCGCGCAACCGCCAATCTGACCGTGATCGAAGGCGAGGCCGAGGACCTGTCAACGGCCGACGGCCGCGTCACGGGCGTCCGGCTGACCGACGGTCGCGAGCTTGCCGCCGGCGCCGTGGTCGTGACCACCGGCACCTTTCTGCGTGGCCTGATCCATCTCGGCGAGCGCTCATGGCCGTCGGGCCGGATCGACGAGGCGCCCTCGCTCGGGCTGTCCGTCACATTCGAGCGGCTCGGCTTCGCACTCGGCCGGCTCAAGACCGGCACCCCGGCGCGGCTCGACGGCCGCACCATCGACTGGGCCGCCGTGGAGATGCAGCCCGGCGACGACCCGCCGGAGCCGTTTTCGACGCTGACGGAACGCATCACCGTGCCGCAAATCCCCTGCGGCATCACCCGCACCACGGCGGCGACGCACGCGGTGATCCGTGCCAACGTCCACCGTTCGCCGATGTATTCCGGGCAGATTCATAGCCGCGGCCCGCGCTATTGCCCGTCGATCGAAGACAAGATCGTGCGCTTCGGCGACCGTGACGGCCACCATGTTTTCCTCGAGCCGGAAGGGCTCGACGATCCCACGGTCTATCCGAACGGCATTTCGACCTCGCTGCCGGAACAGGTGCAGGCCGCGCTGATCGCCACCATTCCCGGGCTCGAACGGGCGCGCATGCTGCGGCCGGGCTATGCCATCGAGTACGATCACGTCGATCCGCGCGAACTCGATCCGACGCTGGAGACCCGCCGCCTCAAGGGACTGTTCCTGGCCGGCCAGATCAATGGTACCACGGGCTACGAGGAAGCGGCCGGGCAGGGGCTGATGGCCGGGCTGAACGCCGTGCTTCGCGCCGGTGGCGGCGGTGCGTTCGTGCTCGACCGTGCCGACGGCTATATCGGCGTGATGATCGACGATCTGGTGACGCGGGGCGTCAGCGAGCCGTATCGGATGTTCACCTCGCGCGCCGAGTACCGGCTGACGTTGCGCGCCGACAACGCCGACCAGCGCCTGACCGACCGCGGCGTGGCGCTTGGCTGCGTGGGAGAGGCGCGGACCGCCCACCACCGCGCAAAAATGGCGGCGCTGGCGAATGCGAAAGCCCGCACCCAGGCGCTGACCGTGACGCCGAGCGAGGCCCGCAAACACGGACTGACGCTCAATCTCGACGGCCAGCGGCGCAGCGCCTTTGCGCTTCTCGCCTATCCGGATATCGGCTGGGGCGACCTTCTGCGCATCTGGCCCGAGCTGGGAGACATCGAGCCCAGTATCGCCACCCATGTCGAAATCGACGCCAAGTACGACGTCTACCTGCAGCGCCAGCGCGCCGACGTCGAGGCGTTCCGCCGCGACGAGGCGCTGGCGTTGACTGACATCGACTACGCCGCAGTCCCCGGCCTGTCCAACGAGGTGCGGCAGCGGCTGGAGACGCATCAGCCGCGCACGCTGGGGCAGGCGGCGCGACTCGACGGGGTGACCCCGGCGGCACTCGGCATTCTGGTGGCCTATCTGCGGCGGGTGGCGCGGCAGGCGGCCGCCTCGTAGGACAGCCATGACGAAAGCCGCAGCCATGGCAGCGTCGCCTGCCGACAAGGTGCAGGCGTTGCGGCTCGCGCCTGTTTCACATGAAACGGAAGCGCGGCTGGATCGGTTCGTCGCGCTGCTGCTCGCATGGCAGGCCAAGACCAACCTGATCGCGCCATCGACCATCCCCACCCTCTGGAGCCGCCATATCGCCGATTCGCTCCAGCTTCTTCAGCTTGCGCCCGAGGCCACCGTCTGGGCGGACTTTGGCAGCGGCGGCGGCTTTCCCGGTCTGGTGCTGGCCTGCGCGCTGGCCGACCGCGAGGACGCCAAGGTCCACCTCGTCGAACGCAACGGCAAGAAGGCCGCGTTTCTGCGCGAGGCCGCGCGCGTGACCGGAGCGCCCGCGGTGGTCCATCCGATGGATATCGGGGATTATGTGGACAGCATGCGGGAGCGGGTGGATTGCGTCACCGCCCGGGCGGTCGCGCCGCTACAACAACTGCTCGCGCTGGCGGCGCCGCTGATCGCGAAGGGCGCTCGCGGCCTGTTCCTGAAGGGCCAAGATGTTGAGTCGGAATTGACCGAGACCACTAAATATTGGAATATTCAATGTAAACTCCACCCCAGCCTGTCGGAGGGTGGCGGGTTTGTCGTGGATGTCGCGGGCCTGTCCCCGCGGGTGACTGTGTCGAAGGGTCGGGCGTGATGGACGACGGTGATCACAAAAATGTGATCGAGGGGCGGGCCGACGAGCCGGCAAAGCCGGCGCGGCCGCGCATCATCGCGCTCGCCAACCAGAAGGGCGGCGTCGGCAAGACCACCACCGCGATCAACCTCGGCACGGCGCTGGCGGCCATCGGCGAGCGCGTGCTGATCATCGATCTCGATCCGCAGGGCAACGCGTCCACCGGGCTCGGCATCGACCACCGCAGCCGCAGCGTTTCGACTTACGACGTGCTGGTCGGCGAGGCGAGCCTGCGGGAGGCGATCGTCGCCACCGCCGTGCCGCGCGTCGCCATCGCCACGTCCACCATGGACCTCGCCGGCATCGAGGTCGAGTTGGGGCAGACGCGCGACCGCGCCTTCCGGCTGCGCGACGCCATCATCCGGCTCGATGCGGGGCGCAGCACGCCGGAATACAACTACATCCTGATCGACTGCCCGCCGTCGCTCAACCTGCTCACCGTCAACGCCATGGCCGCGGCCGACGCCATCCTGGTGCCGCTGCAGTGCGAGTTTTTCGCGCTCGAAGGGTTGTCGCAACTGTTGCAGACGGTCGAGCATGTGCGCTCGACGCTCAACCCCGCGCTCACCATCCACGGCATCGTCATGACGATGTTCGATGCCCGCAACAACCTGTCGAACCAGGTGGTGGCCGACGTCCGCCAGTTCATGGGCGACAAGGTCTACACCACCATGATTCCGCGCAACGTGCGCATCTCGGAGGCGCCGTCCTACGGCAAGCCGGTGCTGGTCTACGATCTCAAATGCGCCGGCAGCGAAGCCTATCTGCGGCTCGCCACCGAGGTCATCCAGCGCGAACGCGAGTTGCAGGCGCCCTGAAGCGTTTTCGGGCGAAAGTGGAAACCGGTTCGCGTGAAGGAAACGCGTCAAAACAAGACCCGGAGCTCTGCGTTTGACGGAATCAAAAGCAAAGCTCTGGCGCAAAAGCGAAGGAGACGACGATGGCCAATGAGGCGCGCTCGCGTTTGGGGCGGGGCATAACGAGCCTGGTCGGCGACACCGGCGCGGAGCTTGTCAGGGCCGAGCGGCCGCGGGCCGCGCGGCGCGTGCCGGTCGCCTTCCTCAAGGCCAACCCCAACAACCCGCGCCGGCATTTTGCCGATGCCGAGATCGAGGAGCTGGCCGCTTCGATCCGCCAGCGCGGCCTGATCCAGCCGATCGTGGTGCGGCCGCGCAAGGACGAGCCCGATCATTTCGAGATCATCGCCGGCGAGCGGCGCTGGCGCGCGGCGCAGCGCGCGGGGCTGCACGAGGTGCCGATCGTGCCGCTCGACGTCAGCGACGCCGAGGCGCTGGAAATCGCCATCATCGAGAACGTGCAGCGCGCCGACCTCAACGCGATGGAAGAGGCGCGCGGCTATCACGCGCTCGCCGCCGATCACGGCCACAGCGCCGAGGACATTGCAAAACTGGTCGGCAAGAGCCGCAGCCATGTCGCCAACATGATGCGGCTGACCAGGCTGCCGGATGCGGTTCAGGCGATGGTGGTCGCCGGCGAACTGTCGGGCGGTCACGCGCGTGCGCTGATCGGCGCGAACGATCCGGTCGGGCTGGCGCGGCGCGTCGTGACCGAAGGGCTCAGCGTGCGCCAGACCGAGGCGCTGGCGCACGAGGCCGGCGTGCCGCAGGGCGCGCGCCGCGCTGCCCGCACTGAGAAGGCGGCGAAGGACGCCGATACGGTGGCGCTGGAGCAGCGCATCAGCGATATCCTCGGGCTCAAGGTCAGCGTCGATCACCGCGACGATGGCGGCGGCACGGTGACGGTGCGCTACCGCGATCTCGAGCAGCTCGAAGAGATTTTGCGCCGCCTCGAGGCCGGGGCGTAAACAGAGCTTATCCGCGCCGCCGGGCGTTCACGGCGATGGCCATCAGGGCGCGGCGGGCGATGCTCGGCGCCAGCGCCGTTTGCCGGCGGACATCGAGCGCGGCCGTGCCGAGAAGGCCGATGATGTCGCAAAGCCGCGTGCTGCCGGCGTTTCTCAAGCCCGCTGCCACCAGATCCTTCCGCGAGAAATGCAGCCGCGGCATCGTGCGCTCGAGCGCCGTTTGCGGCGCCGTGCCGGTCTCGACCAGGAGCGCCGCGCGATGCAGCGCCGCCGCCTGACGCAGCGCGGCGCTGACGACCAGGCCGGGATAGGTGCCGGCCGCGATCGCCTTGTTGAACGCGGTCTCGACGTCGGCCGGCCGGCCGGCGAAGGCGGCATCGACGATCGGATCGAGCGCGAAGTCGGAGGCGTCCGACACGGTGGCGAGCACGTCGTCGAGCGTCACCTCGCCCTTGCCGTGGGCATAGAGCGCGAGCTTGCGGATTTCGTTGCGCGAGGCCTGACGGTCGCCGCCGAGCAGCGCCATCAGCGCGGCCTGCGCGTCGCGCGAGATGCGCAGGTTTGCCTCGCGCATCTCGGTCTCGATGAGTTGCGCGAGATCGCGCGCGGTGTCGGGGAAGCAAGCGATGGCGACCGCCGTCTTGGCCTTCTCGCACACGCTGCGCAGCCCCGCGTTGGGCCGCAGCGCGCCGGCCTCGATGACGACCAGGCAATCGCGCGGCGGGTTTTCGCACAGCACCTCGACCGCGCGCGAGAAGTGGCGCGGGTCGCCACGCACGCGCACCGCGCGCCGGCCGCCGAACACCGGCACCGTCATCGCCTCGTCGACGAGCCGCGCGCCGTCGCCCGACAGTTCGGCATCGTCAAGCCGCACCAGCGCGAACGGATCGGACGGATCGTCCACCGCCGCAGCGCACAGCGCATCGACCCGTTCGCGGATCAGTCCGGTATCGGACCCGTAAAGCAGGACGATGGGCCGATCGGGGTCGGGTCGCGCCAGATAGGCGTCGATGTCCCGGCCGCGCAATGCCACCATGACGGACGTCTAGATCACGTTGATTCTGGATCGAACCGATCCAAAATCATGAACGCGATCGCCTCTAATACTTTAGAGCGGGATGCGGGCGGAAAACCGCTACACACTTTTCCTCATCCCGCTCTAGGTGCCGGCGGTGAAATAGGCCGCAAGCCGCGTGGTGATGTTGTCGGCGATCTGCTTGGCGGCGCGGTCCTCGGCGTCGCGCAGGCTGCGCACGCGGGCGAAGCGCTGCTCCTGCCCGGGGTTGTCGAACGAGACGCGGGCGAAGGTGCTGCCATTCATCACCTGCTTGCCGGTGGCGACTTCGACGAGCCGGTATTCGGCATCGATGCCATAGTTCTCGACATCGGGGCGGGCGGTGCGCGGGTCCACCATCACCGAGGAGCGGGTGGTCCTCAGCTTGAGGTCGAGCCGGTGCGTCGGCGGCGCGCCGGTCGGTCCGCCATACATGGCGAACATCAGCGCGTTGCGGATGGAGACGCCGATGCGCGCCTCGCGCGAGGCGTTCGGCACGCTGAGCGGCGGCACCTCGACGGCGGACAGCTTGTCGCGCAGGCTCGGCGAGCCGTCCGGCTTCTCGGCGTACATCGGCGTGAAGCAGCCGGCCAGCCCGGCGGCGAGAGCGACCACGGCCGCGAGCCGGAAGGCAGCCCGCATCTCAAGCCACGACATTGACGATCCTCTGCGGCACGACGATGATCTTGCGGTGCGGTTTCCCGCCGAGCGCGGACTTTACCGCATCGAGCGCCAGAACGGCAGCCTCAATTTCCGGGGTCGCCGCGTTGCGGGCCACGGTGACGTCGGCCTTCTTTTTGCCGTTGATCTGCACCGGCAGCGTCACGGTGTCGGAGACCAGGAGCGCTTCCTCCACCTCCGGCCAGGGCGCCTGCGACACCAGGGTCCGGTGGCCGAGCGCGGCCCAGCATTCCTCGGCGAGGTGCGGCATCATCGGCGCGATCAGCTTGATCAGGATGTCGAACGCCTCGCGCCCGGCGGCGGCCATCGCCGGGTCGGTTTCGAGCGGTCGGGCGGGGTCGTCCACCGTCTCGTGCAGCGTGCCGACGAAGGCATAGAGCTTTGCGATCGCGGTGTTGAAGCGCAGCCGTTCGATGCCGTTGGAGACGTCGGCCAGCGCCTGATGCGCCGCGGCCCGCAGGGCCCTGGCTCCGGCGTGGGCCGGATCGATCGCGGTGCCGGGCGCGGCGAGGTGCGGTGCGGCCGCCGTCACCAGCCGCCACACCCGCTGCACGAACCGCGAGGCGCCCTGCACGTTCTCCTCGCTCCAGATCACGTCGCGGTCGGGCGGCGAATCGGACAGCATGAACCAGCGCGCGGTGTCGGCGCCGTAGGTGGCGATGATGTCGTCGGGATCGACGGTGTTGCGCTTCGATTTCGACATCTTCTCGATCGAGCCGATCGTCACCTCCTCGCCGGTGGCGATCAGGGTGGCGCGGCGGCGCTCGCCGTCGCTGTCGATGCGCACCTCGGCCGGCGCGGCATAGCTGCCGTCGGCCTTGCGGTAGGTTTCGTGCACCACCATGCCTTGCGTGAACAGCCCGGCGAACGGCTCGTCGAGATCGAGATGGCCGGTCGCCTTCATCGCGCGGGTGAAGAAGCGGCTGTACAACAGGTGCAGGATCGCGTGCTCGATGCCGCCGATATACTGATCGACCGGCAGGAAGCGGTCGGCGATGCCCTGCGTGGTCGGCGCCTTCTCGTTCCACGGATCGGTGAAGCGCACGAAATACCACGACGAATCGACGAAGGTGTCCATCGTGTCGGTCTCGCGCCGTCCCTCGCCGCCGCATTGCGGGCAGGCGACATGCTTCCATGTCGGATGACGGTCGAGCGGATTGCCGGGACGGTCGAAGGCAATGTCCTCGGGCAGTTGCACCGGCAGGTCCTCGACCGGCACCGGCACCACGCCGCACCGCTCGCAATGGATCACCGGGATCGGGCAGCCCCAGTAGCGCTGGCGCGAGATGCCCCAGTCGCGCAGGCGGAAGTTGACCTGCCGCTCGGCGACCGGCGCGTTGCCGAGGGTTGCGGCCTCGAGCCGCTTCGCCACCTCTTCCTTGGCGTCGGCAATGGTCATGCCGTCGAGGAAGCGCGAATTGATCATGCGGCCGTCGCCGTCGTACGCGGTGTCGGTGATGACGAAGCGCGCCGGGTCCTGCCCGTCCGGGCACACCACGGGGGTGTTGCCGAGGCCGTATTTGTTGACGAAGTCGAGGTCGCGCTGGTCGTGCGCCGGGCAGCCGAAGATGGCGCCGGTGCCGTAATCCATCAGCACGAAATTGGCGACATAGACCGGCAGCTTCCAATCGGGATCGAACGGATGCGCGGCCTTGATGCCGGTGTCGAACCCCTGCTTCTCGGCGGTCTCGATGGCTTCGCGCGCGGTGCCGGTGTGGCGGCATTCCTCGATGAAGGCTTTGAGCTTCGGGTTGTCCTTCGCCGCCGCCTGCGCCAGCGGGTGGTCCGGCGACAGCGCCAGGAATTTTGCGCCGAACAGGGTGTCGGGCCGCGTGGTGAAAACCTTCACCTCGCTCGCGCCGTCCGGGGTCGTCGCGCTGTCGAGCGCGAAGCGGATCAACAAGCCCTCCGAGCGGCCGATCCAGTTGCGCTGCATGGTGCGCACCTTGTCGGGCCAGCGCTCCAGCTTGTCGAGCGCGGCGAGCAGGTCGTCGGAGTATTTGCTGATTCTGAAGAACCACTGGGTCAGTTCGCGCTGCTCGACCAGCGCGCCGGAGCGCCAGCCGCGACCGTCGATCACCTGCTCGTTGGCGAGCACGGTCTGGTCGACCGGGTCCCAGTTGACCTTCGACTGCTTGCGCTCGACCAGCCCCGCCTTGAGGAAGTCGAGGAACATGCGCTGCTGGTGCTTGTAGTAGGAGGAATCGCAGGTCGCGACCTCGCGGCTCCAGTCGAGCGACAGCCCCATCGACTTGAGCTGGCCCTTCATGGTGTCGATGTTGGCGTAGGTCCAGCTTTTGGGGTGGACCTTGTTGGCCATCGCGGCGTTCTCGGCCGGCATGCCGAAGGCGTCCCAGCCCATCGGGTGCAGCACCGCAAACCCCTTGGCGCGTTTGTAGCGCGCCACCACGTCGCCCATGGTGTAGTTGCGGACGTGGCCCATGTGGATGCGCCCGGACGGGTACGGGAACATCTCGAGGACGTAATATTTCGGCCGGGGGTCGTCGTTGCGGGTGGCGAAAATCGCCTCGTCGTCCCAGCGGCGCTGCCACCGGGGCTCGGCGTCGCGGGCATTGTAACGTTCGTTGCTCATGGAGTTTTAGTCTGCCGGCCTGCCGCCCGGCGACGGCCGGGGCGGAAAACGAAATCGTCCGGTGGTTAGGCCACAAAAGCCCGCGCCGGGTCAATGTCTTGGCATGTTCCCGCGCGATCTTCAAATTTCCCCGGCAATGGCGTAGAGCCGGACATCGCCACGCCGTGTCAGCCGAGTTCGCCATGCCCTCCGATACCGTCTCAGTCGCCGCCAATCTCGCCATCGTCGAGGACGAGATTGCCCGCGCGTGTCGCGACGCCGGCCGCGACCGCGCCGCCGTGACGCTGATCGCGGTGTCAAAAACCTTCGATGCGGCGGCGATCCGCCCGGTGATTGCCGCCGGCCAGCGGGTGTTCGGCGAAAACCGCGTGCAGGAGGCCAAGGCCAAGTGGCCGGAGCTGAAGGAGGCCGCCCCCGGCCTCGAGCTGCATCTGATCGGCCCGTTGCAGTCCAACAAGACGAAGGAGGCGGTGGCGCTGTTCGATGCCATCCATTCGGTGGATCGTCCGAGCCTGTGCGAGGCGCTGGCGAAGGAGTTCGCCCGTGGGTCGCGCCGGCCGCGGCTGTTCGTGCAGCTCAATACCGGCGAGGAACCGCAGAAGGCGGGCGTCATCCCCGGCGAGGCGGACGCCTTTCTCGCCGCTTGCCGGGAGACTTACGGCTTGGAGATTTCCGGGCTGATGTGCATCCCGCCGGTCGATGAGGCGCCGGCGCCGCATTTCGCGCTGACGGCGAAGATCGCGGCGCGCAACGGCTTGAGCGAGCTGTCGATGGGCATGAGCGCCGACTTCGCCGAGGCCATCGCCTTCGGCGCCACGTATGTCCGGGTCGGGTCGGCGATTTTTGGCTACCGACCTCCTATTGGATAATGATGCGGGTCTGCGGCGTGAGCCGCGCCAGCAGCCGCAGCATCGCCGGGCGGGTCATGGCGATGCAGCCGGCGGTCGGGCCGAAATTGTCCCGGGCGAGGTGCAGAAACACCGCGCTGCCGCGCCCTGTGATGCGCGGCCGTGTGTTGTGGTCGATCTCGACGATGTAATCGTAGAGATGATCCTCGCGCGTGAGCCGGTCGCCCGGCGCATCGCCGGCAAGCCGGATCGGCCGGTTGTAGCGACGCTCGCCCGCCTCCTCGCACCAGCCGTCGTCGGGCCGGATCGGCCGCACCGCGAGGGCCGTGCGCGGCCGCGGATGCCGGTCCTTGCGCCACCACAGCCGCAGCGGATGGAAGACCCCGCGCGGAGTGGCGCCGTCGCCTTCGCGTTTGTCGGCGCGAACGCCGCCGCGCCCCAACGCCACCGGAATGGCGTGGCCCTCCACCACCAGCCAGCCGCGCGAGCGCTCACCGGGGCGACCGCGGACATAGACCTCGCGCAGCGGAAGGACGCCGTTGCGCTGCGGGCAAGTCGTTGAAAACGGGCTCTTTCTCATTGCCATCCGGACCGGCGCGGAGGCGTGCTGCTTGCACTTTCCGCGCGACATGCTCTATTTCGCCGCAGGATCGACGCCACGGGCGGTAGGAACGGCGATTCGCGCCACTATATTGGCCGTGCACGCCAACGGACATGAAGGGTCGCGCGCCGGCGCGCCCGGCGGGCTGCAACGGCTCGCGGTCCGACCGCCGAAGGATGGACGATAATGGCCAACGCCCGCAAGATTCTGATCGTGGACGACGACACCGACCTGCGCGAGACGCTGGTCGAGCAGTTCGCGCTGCACGAGGAGTTCGAGGCGCTTTCAGCCGATACCGGGGCCAAGGGCATCGCCGCCGCCAAGAGCGAATCGCCCGATCTGGTGCTGATGGATGTCGGGCTGCCGGATACCGACGGGCGCGAGGTGGTGCGCGGCCTGCGCAAGGGCGGCTTCACCGCGCCGATCATCATGCTGACCGGCCACGACACCGATTCCGACACCATCCTCGGGCTGGAATCCGGCGCCAACGATTACGTGGCCAAGCCGTTCCGTTTCGCGGTGCTGCTGGCGCGCATCCGCGCCCAGCTGCGCCAGCACGAAACCAGCGAGGACGCGGTGTTCTCGGTCGGCCCCTACAGCTTCCGGCCCGGCGCCAAGATGATGGTGGACGGCGCGGCGAAGAAGATTCGCCTGACCGAGAAGGAGACCGCGATCCTGCGCTTTCTCTACCGCGCCGGCCAGCAGCCGGTGTCGCGCGAGACGCTGTTGCAGGAGGTATGGGGCTACAATTCCGGCGTCACCACCCATACGCTCGAAACCCATATCTACCGGCTGCGCCAGAAGATCGAGCGCGATGCCGCCAATCCCGAAATCCTGATGACCGAATCAGGCGGCTACAAGCTCGTGCCATGACGGTGCCGTCCGGCTGTCGGATCGGAGCTGCGATGAGGCGGGCCGCGCGCGAAGCGGGCGCGAGGCCGCATGTCGATTGAAGACGACATCCGGCTATTGGCGCAGGTGCCGACCTTCCGGGTGCTCGGCGGCGAGGCGCTGCGCATGCTGGCGATCGGCGCGGAGCTGCGCACGGTTGCGGCCGGCGACGTGCTGTTTCAGGCGGGCGAAGCGGCCGATGCCGGCTACGTGGTGCGCAGCGGATCGTTCCGCATCGCGTCCGGTCAGCATGAAACGATGGCCGGGCCGGGAGCGCTGATCGGCGAGCTGGCGCTGGTGGTCGGCACGCCGCGGCCGGCGGCCGCGGTCGCGCTCGAT
>JBDHSY010000015.1:0-16324 GCA_039808405.1 Xanthobacteraceae bacterium | reverse complement strand
GCCGATGCCTGCGGTATCGTCGCGGCGGGGCTTGCGGCGGACGGCACGGTCTGCGTGCTGGCCGACGACACGGTGGCCGGCGCCACGGCGGCGGCGTGGGCGGCGAAGGCGATCGCGCTGTGGCGGCGGCTCGAGGCCGATGCGCTGGTCGCCGAGGTCAACCAGGGCGGCGACATGGTGCGCGCGGTGATCCACGAGGTCGATGCCGCGGTGCCGGTGATCGCGGTGCGGGCGACGCGCGGCAAGTGGCTGCGCGCCGAGCCGGTGGCGGCGCTCTACGAGCAGGGTCGCGTCGTGCACGCCGGCGCGTTTCCGGCGCTGGAGGACGAGATGTGCGACTTCGCCAGCAACGGGCTGTCGTCGGGCCGCTCGCCCGACCGGCTCGACGCGCTGGTGTGGGCCGTCACCGCGCTGGCGCTGACGGCACGCTCCGGCCCGCGCGTGCGGGGCCTGTGAGGTTTTCGATGAGGATATTGCGATGCTCGATCGTCTGAAGTCGCTGTTCGCCGCTCCGCCCGAAGCCAAAGCCAGCCGCACCGCGCAGGTGCTGGCGTTCGAGCGCGGCGGGCGCGCGCGCTGGACGCCGCGCGACTATGCGGCGCTGGCGCGCGAAGGCTATGTCGGCAATGCCATCGTGCATCGCGCGGTGCGGCTGATCGCCGAGAACGCCGCGTCCTGCGTGTTCCTGATCTACGACGGCGCGCGCGAGCACGAGGCGCATCCGCTGCTGGCGCTGCTGGCGCGCCCCAACCCGCGCCAGGACGGCGCGAGCTTTTTCGAGGCGCTCTATGCGCATCTGCTGCTCGCCGGCAACGCCTATGTCGAGGCGGTCGCGCTCGACGGCACGTTGCGCGAACTTCATGCGCTGCGCCCCGACCGCATGAAGGTGGTGCCCGGTAGCGACGGCTGGGCCGCAGCCTATGACTACACCGCGGGCGGGCGCAGCGTGCGCTTCGACCAGAACGCCTCGCCGCCGCCGATCCTGCACCTGACGTTCTTCCATCCGCTCGACGACCATTACGGTCTGGCGCCGCTGGAGGCGGCGGCGGTCGCGGTCGACACCCACAACGCGGCGGCGCGCTGGAACAAGGCGCTGCTCGACAACGCCGCGCGCCCCTCCGGCGCGCTGGTCTATTCCGGCCCCGAGGGGGCGGTGCTGTCGGACCAGCAGTTCGAGCGGCTGAAGCGCGAACTGACCGAGACCTATCAGGGCGCGGTCAACGCCGGGCGGCCGTTGCTGCTCGAAGGCGGGCTCGACTGGAAGGCGATGTCGCTGTCGCCGAAGGACATGGACTTCATGGAGGCCAAGCACGCCGCCGCGCGCGAGATCGCGCTTGCCTTCGGCGTGCCGCCGATGCTGCTCGGCATTCCCGGCGACAACACCTTTGCCAACTATCAGGAAGCCAACCGGGTGTTCTGGCGCCAGACGGTGCTGCCGCTGGCGGCGCGCGTCGGGGCTGCGCTGGTGCAGTGGCTCGACCGCGACGGCGATCTGCGCGCGGTGGTCGATGCCGACCGCATCGACGCGCTGGCCGCCGATCGCGCCGCGCTGTGGGAGCGCGTGGCGCGCGCCGATTTCCTCACGCGCAACGAAAAGCGCGAAGCGGTCGGCTATGGGCCGGTCGCGGACGGCGACCGGCCTGTGTGATTGCTGCGCGCGCTATCATAGCGTTTTCGAGCGAAGTGGATACCGGTTCGCGTGAAGAAAACGCGTCAGAACAAAATTCAGGAGCTTTGCTTTTGACTCCATCAAAAGCAAAGCTCTAGCGGCAGACGCGCACCTTCTTGACGATGCGCTTGCCGTGGCGGCGCTCGACCACGTGGCGAACCGTGCAATGGCGGCGATGACGGCGGTACTGCACATGGGTCACGCTCGAATGGCTCGTGTGGACCGCCGGATTGTGCGCGTGCGCCGGCATGGCCGAGGCGGGCGTGGCAAGGGCGGCGATGCCGAGCGCGCCGGCGGCGAGAAGTCCGAGGGCGATTTTGGTCATGGCGAAAACTCCGTCGGTTGGGATGCGAGCGATTATTCGCCGCGTAACTGAACCTTCGATGAATACGCCGCTGCCTGCTTGTTCCATGCGGGACACTGAGCCGTCATGAACGACCTGATCCAGACGTTTGCCTCGCGCGGCGACCTTGCGCACCTGGCGCTGCTGCTGTGGGCGACGGGCGCCAGTGCCGCGGCGCTGTTCACGCTGCGCGAACTGGCCTTCGCGATGCGCCGCTTCGACGACTTCGTGCGCGAGCTCGCGCTGTTCAACGCCCGTGCCGACCGCGACGCGCGCGCCGATCACACCAGGTCCAATCACCTCAAGGATGGCGACTGATGGACACCCTGCACAGCATGCTGCGCGCGATCCGCCCCGCGCGCGAGAGCCTCGAGACCAAGAGCGCGCCGACGCATCTCGCCGTGTTCCGCGAATTTCTCGCGCACCTCGAACGCCTGCAACGCAAGGCGCCGATCAAGCCCGTGCGCCGCAAGGCGCCGCTACGGCGTCAATCGCGCAAGGGATGACCACGCTTCGCTTGCCGCGCCTCTTCATCCTGCATCGTTTACGAGGACACCCATGCACGCGCCGCTGCCGTCCGCTTCCCGTGTCGCGTTCGCCGGCGACGGCAGCGTCGAGGGCTATGCCAGCCTGTTCGGCGAGATCGATCAGGCGCGCGACATGGTGATGCCCGGCGCGTTCGCGACCACGCTGCGGCAGCGCGGCATCCGCAAGGTGCCGATGCTGTTCCAGCACGACCCCTCCGAGCCGGTCGGCATCTGGCTCGACCTCGCCGAGGACGTGCGCGGCCTGCGGGCGCGCGGCAAACTCATTCCCGATGTGCGCCGCGCCCGCGAGCTCATGGCGCTGATCGAGCAGGGCGCCATCGACGGGCTGTCGATCGGCTATCGCACCGTGCGCGCGCGCATCGATCCGGCGACGCGCATCCGCAGGCTGTACCAGGTCGATCTCTGGGAGATTTCCATCGTCACCTTTCCGCTGCTCGCCGGCGCGCGCGTGCATGCGGTGAAGCCGTCGCGCCGCTGATCATCATCAAGGAGAGCCCCATGGACTTTGATATTTCCACCACCGCACCGGAGCAGAAGGCCGGCGTCGTCACCCCGCACGATGACCTGATGCGCGCCTTCGAGGCGTTTCGCGACGCCAACGACGAGCGCCTCGCCGCGCTCGAGCGCCGTTCCGGCGACGTGCTCCTTGAAGAGAAGGTCGACCGCATCAACGCCGCGCTCGATGGCGCGCAGCGCCGCCTCGACGCCATGGCGCTGAAGCAGGCGCGCCCGGCGCTGGAAGGGGCGAGGCCCGCGCCCGATCTCGTCGCCGCCGAGCACAAGAGCGCGTTCGACGCCTATGTGCGCTCGGGCGAGGCGGGCGACCTGCGCCGCATCGAGACCAAGGCGATGTCGGCGGCCTCCAACCCGGACGGCGGCTATCTGGTGCCGGTCGAACTGGAGCGCGAAATCGGCCGGCGCCTCGCCGCGATCTCGCCGCTGCGGGCGCTGGCGACGGTGCGCGAGATTTCCGCCTCCGTCTACAAGAAGCCGTTCATGACCGCGGGCCCTTCCTCGGGCTGGATCGGCGAGACCGCCGAGCGGGTGCAGACCACGGCGCCGACGCTCGATGCGCTGTCGTTTCCGGCGATGGAGCTTTACGCCATGCCGGCGGCCACCGCGACGCTGCTCGACGATGCCGCGGTCGATATCGACGAGTGGATCGCCTCCGAGGTCGAACTGACCTTTGCGATGCAGGAGGGCACCGCCTTCGTCACCGGCAACGGCTCGGGCAAGCCGAAGGGCTTTCTGAGTTACGATACCGTGGCCAATGCCTCGTGGACCTGGGGCAAGCTCGGCACGGTCGAAAGCGGCGGCGCAGCCGGCTTCGCCGCCTCGCATCCCTCCGATGCGCTGGTCGATCTGATCTATGCGCTCAAGGCCGGCTACCGCCAGAACGGCGCCTTCGTCATGAACCGCAAGACGCAAGCTGCGGTCCGCAAGTTCAAGGATGCCGGCGGCGGCTATCTGTGGCAGCCGCCGGCGCAGCCGGGCGGCCGCGCCTCGCTGATGACGTTCCCCGTCGTCGAGTCCGAGGACATGCCGGATCTCGCCGCCGACGCCTTGCCGCTGGCGTTTGGCGATTTCCGCCGCGGCTACCTGATCGTCGACCGCGCCGGCGTGCGCGTGCTGCGCGATCCGTATTCGGCAAAACCCTATGTGCTGTTCTACACCACCAAGCGGGTCGGCGGCGGCGTGCAGGACTTCGACGCCATCAAGCTGTTGAAGTGCAGCGCGAGCTGAGACGCAGGTTGCCCCCTCCCTTTATCCCTCCCCCGCTTGCGGGGGAGGGTAGGGTGGGGGATGGCCGGGATAAACCCGGCCATGACGAGGGAGGGGGCAGGGCGACAATTACAACCCCGCGCCCCACTGCCGCGCGGTCGTGACGATCCAGTCGTAGTAAAGCGACAGCGGCGTGACGCCGGTGAGGCCGCCGCAGCCGCTCGTATTGTTCGCCGCCGTGGACCAGCTCACCACGCCGACGATCGTCGCGCGGCCGTCCTGCATTTGCAGCGCCGGTCCGCCGGAATCGCCGGTGCAGGCGCCGAGACCGGGGCGGGCGTTGCCGGTCGCGGGATCGACCAGGCGGATCTGCAACGTGCCGGGCCGGCCGGTTGAAGCGAGCCGCGCCACCCGCGCGGTGCCGCCGCTTTTGCCGTCGCCCGGCACGGCGACGCCGACGCCGGCCACGGTGAACGTCTGTCCCGGCGCGATCGGCCGCAACGGCACGCCGAGCGGCAGCGCCCGGCCCGGCAGCGCGGCCGCATCCGCGATCCGCAGCAGCGCGACGTCGGCGGTGGCGCGATGGCGGGTCAGGCTATGGGCGCGGAAATCGGGATGCACCGCCACGCGCGCCACGTCGATCAGGCGCGGCTGGCGCGCCGCATCGTAGGTCACGAGCTTGTAGTCGGCCTTCGCCGCCACGCAGTGCGCGGCGGTGAGAACGAGGCCGGGCGCGATCAGCGCGCCGCTACAGAAGGTGGCGCGCGAGCCGATGATGGTCACCACCGCCGCCGCCAGCGGCGGCTGCGCATTGGCCGCGCCGCCGACCAGCGCGGGCGCGGTGGAAGGCGCGCCGGCCGCGAGGCCGAGCGCCGTCAAGAAAGCTGCGATGCGAAGGGCGCCGCGCGTCATGGCGCGAGCCAAAACCGGTTGCGGCCGTGCTGTCAACCGCCCCTGAAGCGAGGAGCCACGATGTCCGCCGTTCTTTTGACCGCGCCCGCGGTCGAGCCGCTGTCGGTCGCCGACGCCAAGACGTTTCTCCGCGTCGCTCACGATGACGACGACGCGGTGATCGCCTCGCTGATTGCCGCCGCGCGCGGCCAGATCGAGGCGCAGACGCGCTGCGCGCTGATCGCGCAGACCTGGCGCGTGACGTGCGATGGCTGGCCGGCCGACCGCCGCGTCCGCCCGCGCCTGGCGCCGCTGCGTTCGCTTGCCGCCGCGCGCGTGTTCGATGCCGCCGGTGCGCCGCGCCTGCTCGATGCGGGCATGTTTGCCGTCGATGCCGCGGCCGGCGTCATCGTCGTGCCGCTCGCGCCGGCGCTGCCGGGACGTGCGGCGGGGGGTATCGAACTCGATCTCGTCTGCGGCTTCGGCGATGCGGCAAGCGACGTGCCGGAACTTTTGCGCCACGCGCTGCGCACGCTGGTTGCGCACTGGTACGACAACCGCGGCCTCGTCGCCATCGGCCAGAGCATCGCGATGATGCCGGCGTCCGTCGCGGCGATGATCGCCGCCTACCGGGTGCGTTCGCTATGAGTGCCGCCGGGCGGCTCAAGACGCGGCTGGTGCTGGAGGCACCAAGCGAGACGCCGGACGGGCAGGGCGGCGTGACGCGCGGCTACAGCGCCGTCGCCACGGTGTGGGCGGCGGTGACGCCGCTCGCTGCGCGCGAGAGCGTCGAAGCCGATGCAGCGGGCGCAACGCAGCGCGTGCGCATCGTGCTGCGCGATGAGTTTGCGCTGACGCCCACCCATCGGTTTCGCGATGGCGCGCGCCTCTATCGCATCGTGGCGCTGACGGCGCGCGAGCGCTTCATCGAGATCGATGCCGACTGTCGCATCGGCTGAATTTTACGAGGTCCCCCATGAGCGATCCCGCCGGCGCGCTGCGCGCCGCGATCTTTCAGGCGCTTGCCGCCGACGGCGCGCTTGTCGCCATGCTCGGCGGTGCCCGCATCCACGATGCGCCGCCGCCGAATGCGGCGTTTCCTTACGTCACGCTCGGCGAAATCCGGCTGATCGAGGCGTTCACTGATGAAGTGCCGCTGATCGAGCACCAGTTGATGCTGCACGCCTGGTCGCGCCAGGGCGGCCACCGCGAGGCGCAGTCGATTGCCGCTGCGCTGCTCGCCGCGCTCGACGATGCGCCGCTTGCGCCCGAGGGCCATCGCCTCGTCAACCTGCGCTTCGCGCTCGCCGACATCCGCCGCGAAGCCGACGGGCGCACCTATCACGCCGCGATCCGCTTCCGCGCCGTCACCGAACCGCTCGGGTAATTTTCAGGAGACTGCAATGGCCGCCCAGAAAGGCAAGGACCTGCTGATCAAGATGCACGACGGCGCGGGCTTCGTCACCGTCGCCGGCTTGCGCAGCCGCCGCATCGCCTTCAACGCCGAGACCGTGGACATCACCCATGCCGAATCCGCCGAGCGCTGGCGCGAATTGCTGGCCGGCGCCGGCGTGCGCCGCGCGTCCGTCTCGGGGCGCGGACTGTTTCGCGACGGCGCGTCGGATGCCCTGATGCGGCAGGCGTTTTTCGACGGCACGACGCCGCTCTGCCAGGTGGTGGTGCCCGACTTCGGCCTCATCGAGGGGCCGTTCCAGATCGCGAGCCTCGAATTTTCCGGCGAGCACAACGGCGAGGTGAGTTTCGACGTTGCGCTGGAGTCGGCCGGCGCGCTGACCTTTACGGCGCTGTGAAGGAGGCGGACATGGCCAACAGACATCGCGGCGAGATCGACGCCGACTTAAGCGGCCGCCGCCGCACGCTGGTGCTCACCCTCGGCGCGCTCGCCGAACTCGAAGCCGCGTTCGGCGCGGCCGACCTGGTGGCGCTGGCCGAGCGCTTTTCCAGCGGGCGGCTGACCGCGCGCGATCTGATCCGCATCATCGCCGCCGGCTTGCGCGGCGCGGGAGAAACCGTCTCCGACGACGAGGTCGCGGCGATGACCGCGCCGGGTGGCGCGGCCGGCTTTGCGCGCATCGCCGCCGACCTGATCGCTGCGACCTTTGCCGACGCGGCATGACGCCGTTTCCGTGGGACGAGGCAATCGGTTTCGCGCTCGGCGTGCTGCGGCTGTCGCCGGAGGCGTTCTGGCGCATGACGCCGCGCGAACTGGCCGACGCCATCCGCGCCGTGCGCGGCGCGGCGCCGTCGCCTCTGAGGCGCACCGAGCTCGACGCGCTGCTGCGGCGCTTTCCCGATGCCGACGACAGGAGCAGCTAAGATGGCCGACGACGACATCGCACGGATGACCGAGACCGCCGACATGCTCGATGCGCTCACCTTGCGCACGCGCGATCTGGAAGTCTCGACCAACTCGTTCGCCCGCGCCATGACGCGGGCTTTTTCAAGCTCCGTCACCGGCGGCAAGCAGTTCGACGACGTGCTGAAGTCGCTGACGCTGCGCATCTCCGATCTCGCCGTGCGCATGGCGTTTAAGCCGCTGGAGCGCGGGCTGGCGAGCGGTCTCGAAAGCCTGTTCTCCGGCCTGTTCGGCAGTGGCGGGCCATCGCTCACCGCGGCGACCGGCGCCATCAAGCCGTTCGCGACCGGCGGGGTGATCGGCACGCCGACTTATTTCCCGATGATCGGCGGCGGTGTCGGGCTGGCCGGCGAGGCGGGGCCGGAGGCGATCATGCCGCTGGCGCGCGGTCCCGACGGCCGGCTCGGCGTGCGCGGCGGCGATGGCGGCGCGACTGCCGTCGTCAACGTCACCATCGCCACGCCCGACGTCGAGAGCTTCCGCCGCTCGGAAAGTTTCGTCGCCGGCCAGATCGCGCGCGCCGTGGCACGCGGCCGCCGCAGCCTGTGAGGCGTCATGACCGGTTTTCACGAGGTGCTGTTTCCGCTCGACATCGCGCTGAAAAGCGCGGGCGGGCCGCAGCGCCGCACCGAGATCGTCACCTTCGGCTCCGGCCGCGAGCAGCGCAACGCGCGCTGGGCCCATTCGCGGCGGCGCTACGACGCCGGCTACGGCGTCAAGACGCTCATTGAGTTGCAGCGCGTGGTGGCGTTCTTCGAGGAGCGGCGCGGCCAGCTCTACGGTTTTCGTTGGCGCGACCGGCTCGATCATTCCTCCGCCACGCCGGGTGCGGCGCTGTCGCCGCTCGACCAGGTGCTCGGCGTCGGCGACGGTACGCGCACGGCGTTTCCTCTTCTCAAGACCTATGGCGAACTGCACGCGCCCTATGCCCGGCCGATCGCCAAACCGGTCGCCGGCAGCGTGCGCGTCAGCGTCGGCGGCGAGGAAGTCGAAGCCGGTGAAGCATTCACCTGCGACAGCGCCACTGGTGTGGTGAATTTCCTTCCCGGCCACGCGCCGGCCGATGGCGCGGCGGTGCGTGCCGGCTTTCTGTTCGACGTGCCGGTGCGGTTCGACACCGACTATCTCGAAGTCGATCTGTCGGCGTTCGCCGCCGGCGCAATTCCAAAAATTCCGCTGATCGAGATCAGGGTGTGAGATGCGCAGCCTTCCGTCCGCCTTGCAACAAAAGCTCGATGCCGGCGTCACCACGCTGGCGCAGTGCTGGAAGCTCAAGCGCCGCGACGGCGTGGTGATCGGCTTCACCGATCACGACGTCGATCTCGCCTTCGACGGCGTGACCTTTCGCGCCGGCACCGGCCTGTCCGCCTCGGAGGCGACCAGCCGCTTCGGCCTCGCCGTGGACGGTGCGGAGATCGCCGGCGCGCTCAGTGACGACTCCTTGACCGAGCGCGATCTCTCAGGCGGCCGTTACGACGCCGCGACCGTCGAGACCTGGCTGGTCGATGTCACCGACGTCGGCTTGCGGGTCCTGACCGCGCGCGGCTCGCTCGGCGAGGTGCGCCGCGAGGGCGCGACCTTCGGCGCCGAACTGCGCGGGCTGGCCGATGCGCTGGCGCAGGAGAGCGGCCGGCTTTACGCCGCGCGCTGCGGCGCCGATCTCGGCGATGCACGCTGCCGCGTCAATCTTGCCGCGTCGGCGTTGCGCGGCACCGGCGCCGTCGTCGCGGTCGATGGCGTGTCGCAGTTCACCGCCAGCGGGCTGGCCGGCTTCGCCGATGGCTGGTTCAGCGCCGGCCGGCTCGCCTGGACCAGCGGCGCCAATGCCGACCTTGCGATGGAGGTCAAAATCCATCGCAAGGCGGGCGGCGTGGTGCGCATCGTGTTGTGGCAGGCGATGGCCGATGCGATCGCGCCCGGCGACGCCTTCGTCGTCACCGCCGGCTGCGACAAGCAGTTCTCGACCTGCCGCAACCGCTTCGGCAACAGCGTGAATTTTCGCGGCTTCCCGCACATCCCCGGCAACGATTTCGTGCTGAGCTATCCGCGCCCCTCCGCCGCGCGCGGCGGGAGGTCCGACCCATGAGCGCTCGTCGTCTGTCGCGCGAGGCCGTCGTGGCCGAGGCGCGAAGCTGGATCGGCACGCGCTATCGCCATCAGGCGTCGGTCAAGGGCGTCGGCTGCGACTGCCTCGGGCTGGTGCGCGGCGTCTGGCGCGCCTGCGTCGGCGTCGAGCCGGAGTTGCCGCCGCCTTATGCGCCGGACTGGGCCGAGGCGCGCGGCCGCGACACATTGGTCGAGGCGGCGACGCGCCACCTCGTCGCCGTGCCGCGCGATGCGTTCGCTTCCGGCGACGTGCTGCTGTTCCGTTATCGCGAGGGGTGTGTCGCCAAGCACGCGGCGATTGCCGTGAGCCGCGAGGCGATGATCCACGCCCACGACGGCGCCTGCGTCTGCGAGGTGGCGATCACGCCGTGGTGGCGGCGGCGCATCGCGCGCGCCTTTCGTTTTCCGGGAGTAAGTTAGATGGCGGCGCTGGTTCTGTCGGTGGCGGGCGCGGCGGTCGGCGCGGTGTTCGGCCCGGTCGGCGCCATCGCCGGCCGCATGGTCGGCGCGCTGGTCGGCAACATGCTCGACCGCTCGCTGACCGCGACGCCGGGCAAGGATGTCGAAGGGCCGCGGCTCGCCGATCTCGACGTCATGGCTTCGAGCGAGGGCGCGCCGATCCCGCGCGTCTACGGCCGCGCCCGGCTCGCCGGCCAGGTGATCTGGGCGACGCCGCTGGAAGAGGTCGTCACCGTCTCCGACAACGACTCCGGCGGTGGCGGCGGCAAGGGCATGCTGTTCGCGGGCGGCGGCAGCGGCGGCGGCAACGGCACCACCACGACCTATTCCTACTTCGCCAATTTCGCCGTCGGGCTGTGCGAAGGGCCGATCGCGCGCGTCGCGCGGGTGTGGGCCGACGGCAAGCCGCTCGATCTCGCGGGCGTTGCCATGCGGCTGCATCGCGGCGACGAGGCGCAGGCGCCGGACGGCCTGATCGTGGCGCGCGAGGGGGCGGGCCACGCGCCGGCCTATCGCGGCCTCGCCTATGTGGTGTTCGAGCGCCTGCCGCTCGCCGACTTCGGCAACCGCATTCCGCAGCTGTCGTTCGAGATCGTGCGCCCGGTCGGCGCGCTGGAGCGCATGGTGCGCGCGGTGACGCTGATTCCCGGCTCGACCGAGTTCGGCTACGAGCCGGCCGAGGTGGCGCGCATCATGGGGCCGGGCGCTTACGCGCCGGAGAACCGCCACAGCCCGGCGGCGCGCTCCGATGTGGTCGCGAGCCTCGACGATCTGCAGGCGGTGTGCCCGCGCATCGAGCGCGTCGCCGTGGTCGTCGCCTGGTTCGGCGACGACCTGCGCGCCGGCCACTGCACCGTCGCGCCGCGTATCGACAACGCCGTGAAGCAGACGCAAGGCGCGACCTGGAGTGTCGCCGGCGTGACGCGCGCCGCCGCGCGGCTGGTCTCGCTGGTCGACGGCAACCCGGCGTTCGGCGGCACGCCGTCCGACGACAGCGTGCGCCATCTCATCGCTGAGCTGAAGGCGCGCGGCCTGAAGGTGACGTTCTATCCGTTCATGATGATGGACATTCCCGCCGGCAACGGCCGGTCCGATCCGTGGAGCGGTGCCGCCTCGCAGCCGGCCTATCCGTGGCGCGGGCGCATCACCTGCGATCCGGCGCCGGGGCGGCCCGGCTCGGTGCAGGGCACCGCGACGGCGGCAACGCAGGTCGGGCAGTTCTTCACCGGCGGGGAGTGGAATTACCGCCGCATGGTGCTGCACTACGCAAATCTTGTGCAGGCGGCCGGCGGCGTCGAGGCATTCCTGATCGGCTCCGAGTTCAAGGCACTGACGCGCGTGCGCTCGGGGAGCGGCGTCTACCCGGCGGTCGATGCGCTGGTGGCGCTCGCCGCCGAGGTCAAGGCCATCGTCGGTGCGTCCACGCTTGTCACCTACGCCGCCGACTGGACCGAGTACGGCGCCGACGTGGTGGACGCGGCGGCGCGCGAGGTGCGCTTTCCACTCGACAAGCTGTGGGGCTCGCCGCATGTCGGCGCGGTCGGCATCGACTATTATGCGCCGCTGGCCGACTGGCGCGACGAGGCCGGCCATCTCGACCGCACCAACGCCGCCTCGACCTACGACGTCGCCTACCTGCGCGACAACATCGCGGGCGGCGAGGGCTTCGACTGGTACTATACCGATGCCGCCGCCCGCGCGGCGCAGGTGCGCACGCCGATCACCGACGGCCTGAACAAGCCGTGGACCTTCCGCGTCAAGGATATTTGGGCGTGGTGGGCGAACGCGCACCGCGAGCGCGTCGGCGGTGTCGAGTTGGGGTCGCCGACCGCGTGGGTGCCGCGCGGCAAGCCGATCTGGCTGACCGAGATCGGCTGTCCGGCGGTGGACAAGGGCGCCAACCAGCCCAACGTGTTTCCCGACCCGAAATCGTCGGAAAGTTTCGTTCCCTACTTCTCCAGCGGCGCGCGCGACGACCTGATCCAGCGCCGCTACCTCGAGGCCGTGCTGACCGCCTTCGATCCGGCATTCGGCGCGAGCGAGACGCTCAATCCGGTCTCGCCGGTCTATGGCGGGCGCATGGTCGAGCCCTCGGCGATCCACTTGTGGACCTGGGATGCGCGGCCTTATCCGGTGTTTCCGGCGGCGGGCGAGGTGTGGAGCGATGCGCCGAACTGGCAGACCGGGCACTGGCTGACCGGCCGGCTCGGCGGTGCGCCGCTGGACGCACTGGTCGCGGCGCTCGCCGCCGACAGCGGCGTCACCGGCATCGATACGCGCGACCTGCGCGAGGTGTGCGACGGCTACGTCGTCGATCGGCCGATGTCGCCGCGCGCCATGATCGAGCCGCTGGCGCAGGTCTATGCCTTCGACGCCACCGCCGCCGACGGCACGCTGCGCTTCGTGCAGCGCGGCGGCGCGCCGGTCGCGGAGTTCACCGAGGACGATCTGGTCGATGACGGCAAAGGCGCGCTGTCGCGGTTGACGCGGGCGCAGGAGACCGAGCTGCCGCGCGAGGCGGCGATCGGCTTCATCGACGCGCTGATGGACTATCGCCATGCCGCCGCCACCTCGCGCCGGCTGGTCGGCGGCGCTGCCCGCGTGCTCGCCACCGACCTTGCCGTGATCACCAACGACGCCGCCGCCGCGCGCCGCGCCGAGATTTTTCTGCAGGACGTTTGGGCCGGGCGCGAGCGTGCCGAATTCTCGCTGGGCCAGCGCGCGCTGCGGCTGGCGCCGGGCGACGTGGTGGCGCTGACGCAAGGCGGCCGGCGGCGGCTGTTCGAGGTGTCCGACATCGTCGATACCGAGGCGCGGCGGATCGCCGCGCGCAGCATCGACCCGGAAGTGTTTGCGCTGCCGCTGGCCGCGCCGCGGCAGGCCACGGTCGCGCTGCCGGCGGCGAGCGGCCCGCCGCAGGTGTGGCTGATGGACTTGCCGGCGATCGACGGCAGCGGGCCGCCGGTGGTCGCGTGGCTCGCGGCATCCTGCGATCCATGGCCCGGCGCGCTGACGGTGTGGCGCTCGGTGGACGGCGCGAGCTACCAGCCTGCGCTTGCTTTGCCGGCGCCGGCCACGGTCGGCATCACTCTCGACGATCTGGCGCGCGGTCCGGCCAGCCGCTGGGACCACGGCGGCACGGTACGGGTGCGGCTCGCCGGCGGCGTGCTCGCCTCGCGCAGCGATGCGCAGGTGTTCGAGGGCGCCAATGCGGCGGCGCTGCGCACGCCCGACGGGCGCTGGGAGGTGATGCAGTTCGCGCATGCCGAACTGGTTGCCGGGCGCACCTATCGGTTGTCGCGGCTGCTGCGCGGGCAGGGCGGCAGCGACCATGCCGTCGCCGACGTGCTGCCGGCCGGCGCGCCGTTCGTGCTGCTGGATGCGCAGGTCGCCGCGCTGGCGCGCGGCTATGAGGCGCTGGAGCGGCCGGTCAGTCTGCGCATCGTCGCGAGCGGGCGCAGCCACGACGACGTGGCCGCGACGGCGCTGACGCACGAGCCGCAGCCGACCGCGCTGAAGCCGCTGTCGCCGGTGCATCTGCGCGCGCGACGGCAGGACGACGGCATTCATTTGACGTGGATCCGCCGCACCCGCATCGGTGGCGACAGCTGGGTCGGCGAGGTGCCGCTCGGCGAGGAGGCCGAGGCGTATGCGCTCGACATCCTGTCGGACGGTGCCGTCGTGCGCAGCTTGACCGTCGAGACGCCGCAGGCGCTGTATGCCAGCGCCGACGAGATCGCCGACTTCGGCGCGCCGCAGACGACGCTCGAGGTTCGCGTCGCGCAACTGTCCCGCACCATTGGCGCGGGGTTTCCCACTCACCTGACGCTGACGGTGTAACCGGCCATGAGCGAAACCACCAACCTCAAGCTGCCCTTCATCGAGGCGGCGCAGGCGCAGAAGCACGTCACCCACAACGAGGCGCTGCGCATTCTCGACGCCGTGATCCAGATCGCGGTGATCGACATGCGCGCCGCGCCGCCGCCTGCGCCGGAGGAGGGCGACCGCCACATCGTCGCCGTCGGCGCGGAAGACGAATGGCAAGGCCACGATAACGCGCTTGCGGCGTTCGAGGACAACGCCTGGCGTTTTGTCGTGCCGCATGCCGGCTGGCTTGCCTGGTCGGTTGCCGACGAGGCGCTGCTCGTGTTCGACGGCGCGACGTGGGGTGCACAAGCCGGCGGTGCGTCGGAACCGGACAACCTGCCGCGGCTCGGCGTCAATACCGAGGCGGACGCCGACAACCTGCTGGCCGTCAAGTCCAACGCGGCGCTGATCGCGGCGATCGCCGAAGCCGACGGCGGCACCGGCGACGTGCGGCTGCAACTGTCGAAGGAGAGCGGCGCCGGCACCGCGTCGGTGTTTTTCTCCGACAGCTACGCCGGCCGGGCCGAGTTCGGCCTGATCGGCGGCAACGTATTCCGGCTCAAGGTCTCGTCCGACGGCGCGGCGTGGCAGGACGCCTTCAGCGTCGATGCCGCGCGCGGCGTCGCCGCCATGCCGCTCGATGCGCTGGCGCATGGCGGCTTGCAGATCAACGGCGCGATGGAGATCAGCCAGCAGCGCGGCGATGCCGCCGTGACGCTGACCGCCTCGTCCACGTTGCAGAGCACCTACACCGTGGACGGGGTCAAGGCGGTGTATCGCGGTTCGTTCGTCGCGGTGGCGCAGCAGGCGACGTCGCCGTTTCCCGGCACGGCCAAGGCGCTGCGCATCGGGGTGGCGACCGCGCAGCCGACGCTCGGGGCCAACGACGAACTGTCCATCGTGCTGCCGGTCGAGGGGAGGCGCGCGGCGCGCCTCGGCTTCGGCAACACCGACGCGGCGCCCGTGTCGCTCGGCTTCTGGTTCTCTGCGCACCGGCCCGGCACCTATTCCGGGTCGATCCGCAACGGTGCGAACAGCCGCTCGTTTCCGTTCACCTTTACGGTGGCCGAACCGGATGCGAGGCAGTGGATTTCATTGTCGGGACCGAACGCCATTGCCGGCGATGTCGCCGGCAGCTGGGCGAAGGACAATGCCCTCGGCCTGTCGGTGACGATCTGCCTGGCCGGCGGCGCCTCGCGCCTCGGCAGCGCCGGGGCCTGGAGCGCCGCCGACCGGTCCGGCGCCAGCGGCAGCACCAACGGCGTCGCCGCCACCAGCGACGAGTTCTATATCGGCAACGTCATCGTGCTGCCGGGCCTTTACCTGCCGACGCCCGAGCGCGCCGCCTTCGCGCTGCCACCGCCGGATCGCGAACTCGCCGCCTGCGGGCGCTACCTGCAGCTGCGCCGCGCCTATTTCGTCAACGATGCGTTGGCGCAGTTGCAGGCCCTCAGCGCGACCCAGGCGTTCGGCTCGTTGTGGTCGTTTCCGGTCGAGATGCGCGCGTCCCCGGTCCTGACGGTCTCGGCCTATGGCCATCTCGCGGTCTGCAGCGCCACCGCCGTCACGCAGACGGTGACGTCAGCGACGTTCAACACCAGCCCCGTCAACGTGAAGGCGCTTCTGAGCACCGCGAGCGGGCTGGTCAGCGGCAACGCGGCGGTGGTGCTGTTCACCTCGGCCGACGGCGTGCTGATGGCCGACGCGCGGCTGTGACGGCCGCTTCCGCATTCCGCTGACCAGGGATATCGCCATGACCTATGCAACGCTCGCGGCGGCGAATGCCGCGCGCTGGCATCGTGCCGCGTTGGCGAAGGACGCCGCGTTCGCGGCCGCCGCGCGAAGGCTGATGGCGGCGAAGGTCCGCTATGCCGCCGTCGCCGCGGCGACCGAGGTGCCGTGGTTCGTCATCGCCGTCATTCACCATCGCGAGTCGTCCGGCGATTTCCGGGGCGTATTGCACAACGGCGAAAGGATCATCGGCACCGGGCGCAAGACCACGCTGGTGCCGAAGGGGCACGGGCCGTTCGCCTCGTGGGAGGCTGCCGCGGTGGATGCGCTGGTCAACTGCCATCCTTACGCCGCGCGCAACACCGACTGGAGCGTGGGCGGCACGCTGACGCTGATCGAGCGCTACAACGGCCTTGGCTATTTCAGCCGCGGCCTGCCCTCGCCCTATCTGTGGGCCGGCACCGATCAGTACGCGAAGGGCAAGTACGTCCGCGACGGCGTGTTCGATGCGAGCGCGGTCGACGGCCAGCTCGGCTGCGCGGGGCTGTTGATGGCGTTGCAACGCCTCGATCCGACGATCCGCTTTGCCGATGCGCCGGGCGCGCCGCTCG
>JBDHSY010000014.1:0-16419 GCA_039808405.1 Xanthobacteraceae bacterium | reverse complement strand
GCGGCGCGCGCCATCTGCGCCAGCCGCTGCACCGCGCCCTCGATGTCCTTGCCGGCGACCATCATCAGGTCGGCCATCTCGTCCACGATGATGACGATGTAGGGCAGCGGCTCGAAGGGCAGCTTTTCCTCTTCGTAGATCGCCTTGCCGGTTTCCTTGTCGAAGCCGGTATGCACGGTGCGCGTCAGTTCCTCGCCGCGCGCGATGGCCTCGCGCACGCGGGCATTGTAGCCGTCGATGTTGCGCACGCCGAGCTTGGACATCTTCTTGTAGCGATCCTCCATCTCGCGCACCGCCCATTTCAGCGCCACCACCGCTTTCTTGGGATCGGTGACGACCGGCGTCAGCAGATGCGGGATGCCGTCATAGACCGAGAGTTCGAGCATTTTCGGATCGACCATGATCAGCCGGCACTGGTCGGGGGTCAGCCGATAGAGCAGGCTCAGGATCATGGTGTTGATGGCCACCGACTTGCCCGAGCCGGTGGTGCCGGCGATCAGGAGGTGCGGCATGCGGGCGAGATCGACGATGATCGCGTCGCCGCCGATGTTCTTGCCGAGGCACAGCGGCAGCTTTGCCGTGCTGTTGTCGAGATCCTTCGAGACCAGCAGCTCGCGCAAAAAGACCTTTTCGCGGGTTTCGTTCGGCAGCTCGATGCCGATGGCGTTGCGGCCGGGAACGACGGCGACGCGCGCCGACAGCGCGCTCATCGACCGCGCGATGTCGTCGGCCAGACCGATGACGCGCGACGACTTGATGCCGGGGGCCGGCTCCAGTTCGTACAGCGTGACCACCGGGCCGGGATTGGCCTTGATGATCTCGCCGCGCACGCCGAAGTCCTGCAGCACGCCTTCGAGCTGGCGCGAGTTCTCGTCGAGCTCGCCCTTGCTGATCTGGGTGCGATCGCTGGCGCGCGGCAGGCTGAGGACGCCGATCGGCGGCAGCTCAAAAGCGGTGTTCGCCCTGCGCGCGGGGGCGCGCGAGGCGCGCGCGGCGCTGCGGCGGCGCGGCGCGGGAGCCTCGTCCTCCTCGTCCTCGTCCTCTTCTTCTTGCTCGTCGCTGTCGGTCTGGTCCTTGTCCTCGTCGGCGAATTCGTCGTCGGCGTGCGGGGCGAGCGGCGGAGCGCCGGCGCCGAGGTTCGGCTCGTGGCGCTCGAACGGCAGGCCGCGTGCCGGCTCGCGGCTTGCCACCAGCCAGGCGTAGGACAGTTTGACGAGCCGCCACAGCCGCGCCTTCAGGCTCATCAGCGCGTGGAACAGGAAGCCGAGCGACACCGCGCGGCGGTCGTCGTCGTCCAGCGTGACGTCATCGACGATATCGTCGAGCGTCGCCTCCTCGCGCTGCCGCGCGCCAAGCCCGCCGGCGAACGCCAGCGTCGCCACCATGACGGCGAACAGGAATGCGCCGAAGAGGATATGATAAATCGCGCCCGGCGCGCCGCCGGCGACGGCCGGCGCGCGCACCAGTGCGTCGCCGATGACGCCGCCAAGGCCGGTCGGCAGCGGCCAGGCGGCATTGCGCGGAAAGCAGCTTGCAAAGCCCGCGGCCGCCACCGTGCACAGCACCCAGCAGCCGATGCGCAGCGCCTCGCGGTCGAACGGGCGATGGGTCAGCATGCGCCAGCCCCAGATCGCCACCGGCAGCACCAGCATGATCGAGCCGAGCCCGAGAATCTGCATCAACAGGTCGGCGCCGATCGCGCCGGGATAGCCGATGACGTTGCGGATCGGCCCGGAGGTGGCGTGGCTGAAGCTCGGGTCGGCGACCGACCAGGTGGCGAGCGCGGCGACGGTCAGCGCGGCAATCGCCAGCAGGCCGAGGCCGGCGAGTTCGCGCAGCCGCCGCCCGAGCATGCCGCGCATCGGCTCCGGCAACTGCCCGACGAGAGGAATGACACGTTCGATCGCTGCCATACTCATGAGATCCGGCTAGCCCTGTGAGTCCAGTAGGCGCACCATGCGCCGCAACGCTTCCGCGGTGGCATCGACCGGCTGCACCATGGCGACGCGGATGAAGCCGGCGCCGGGGTTGCTGCCGTCCGGCATGCGGCGGGCGAGATAGCTGCCGGGCACCACGCGCACCCCGCCGTCGCGAAACAGTGTGAGTGCCGCCGCCTCGTCGCCGCCTTGCGCCGACACGTCGAGCCACAGGCAAAACCCGCCGGCTGGCCGCGCATAGCCGAACCGGTGCCCGAGAATGTCGTCGGCAATATCGAATTTCTGCCGGTACAGGTCGCGGCTCGCCTCGACATGCGTCTCGTCGCCATAGGCGGCGACGGCGACGTGCTGCAACGGCACCGGCACCTGAGGTGCTGCGACGTTGCGCAGGTCGTGGAAGGCGGCGATGAAGCGGCGGTCGCCGGCGACGAAGCCGACGCGCAGGCCCGGCAGGTTGGAGCGCTTCGACAGCGACTGGAACGCAACGACGTTGTGGAAGTCGGGGCCGGCGCATGCGAGCATGCTGCCGGGCGCCGCGCGGGTGTAGATTTCGGAATAGCACTCGTCGGCCAGCACGATGAAGTTGTGGCGGCGTGCCAGCTCGGCCAGGCGCGCGAAGTAGTCGGGCGAGGCGACCGCGCCTTGCGGGTTGGCGGGCGAGGCGAGGTAAAAGGCGGCGGCCTGTGTCAGCGTCGCCGCCTCGAGCGCATCGAGATCGGGCAGGAAGCCGCTTTCGCGCAGCGTCGGCAAATAGACCGGGCGGCAGCCGCTGGCGCGGATGCCGGCGGCATAGGCCGGATAGAACGGGTTGGGCAGAAGGATCGTGGCGTCCTGCTTGCCGATGAAGCTGGCGGCCGCCATGGCTGCGAAGAACAGTCCGTCGCGGCTGCCGTTGAGCACCAGCACCTCGGTCTCGGGGTCGGGCGCGCGCGGCAGCGCGAAGCGCCGCGTGAGCCAGGCGCTGGCGGCTTCGCGGAACGGCAAAATGCCGCGCGCCAGCGGGTAGCGGCGGAAGTCCGCGACATGGGCGGCCAGCACCTCGCCGACGAAGGCGGGCGGGGCATGCTGCGGTTCGCCGACCGACAGGTTGATCAGCGGCAGGGCGGGCTCGTGGCCGCGCAACAGATCGGTCAGCCGCGCGAACGGCGAGCGCTCGCTGTCGGGGTCGGCCGCAGGGCCGGAGCCGGGCGCAGGTCGGGAAAGCGGGGCGAGGGTCATCGGGCGCCAGCACATTGCCCGCGGCCCGCGTGCCGCACAGGCGGCGGTGCAGGGCCAAGCGGAAAGGGTCGGAGTCCAACATAGATGCGGCGAGGTTAAGACACGATTAACCATCGGCGGCCGGCGCACTGTGACGGCGGACGCAGAAAGGCCCCGGCGTGAGCCGGGGCCTTGCCGGACGAGCGGACCGGGAGGAGGCGGTCCGCTGCCGGACGCTCGTCACATGTTGTAGGCGCGCTCGGTGTGCTCGGCGAGATCGAGCCCCTCGCGCTCGGTCTCCTTGCTCACGCGCAGACCGATCACCACGTCCACCGCCTTGTAGAGAATGGCCGAGACGACGCCGCACCAGGCGACCGCGACGGCGACGGCAACGACCTGCTTGCCGACCTGGGTCGCCATGTCGTAGCCCTCGACGCCGACGCCGCCCAGCGACGGGCTGACCAGGATGCCGGTGCCGATCGAGCCGACGATGCCGGCCACGGCGTGAATGCCGAAGACGTCGAGCGAGTCGTCGTAGCGCAGCGCATTCTTCACGGTGGTGCAGAAGAACAACGACACCGCGCCGCCGATGGCGCCGAGCACGATGGCCCCCATCGGACCGATCAGCCCGGCGGCCGGCGTCACCGCGACGAGCCCGGCGATCGCGCCGGAGATCAACCCGAGCAGCGACGGCGCGCCCTTCGTCGCCCACTCGATCAGCATCCAGGCGAGGCCGGCGGCCGCGGTCGCGACGAACGTGTTGACCATCGCCAGCGCCGCGGTGCCGTTGGCCTGCAACGCCGAGCCCGCGTTGAAGCCGAACCAGCCGACCCACAGCAGCGCGCCGCCGACCATGGTGAGCGGCAGCGAGTGCGGCGCCAGGAGGTCGCGGCCGTAGCCGATGCGCTTGCCGAGCATCAATGCCCCGACCAGCGCGGCGATGCCGGAGTTGATGTGCACCACGGTGCCGCCGGCGAAGTCGAGCGCGCCGAGCTTCATCAGGTAGCCGTTCTCCGACCACACCATGTGCGCGAGCGGAAAGTAAACGAAGGTGACCCACAGGACGGCGAAGGCCAACAGCGCGGCAAAGCGCATGCGTTCGGCGATGCCGCCGACGATCAGCGCCGCGGTGATACAGGCGAACGTCATCTGGAAGCTGAGGAAGACGTATTCGGGAATGCTGCCGGACAAGGTGTCGGGCGCGATGCCGGCCAGAAACGCCTTGGAGAACCCGCCGATCAGGCCGCTGTCGCCGGTGAAGGCGAGGCTGTAGCCGTAAGTCACCCAGATGATCGCCACCGTGCAGGCGATCGCCGTGACCTGCGTCAGCACCGACAGCAGATTCTTGGCGCGCACCAGTCCGCCGTAGAACAGCGCGAGCCCCGGCACGATCATCAATAGCACCAGCACCGTTGCGGTGATCATCCACGCGGTGTCGCCGCGGTCGAGCGTGGACTGGGCGAACGCCGGCGTCGCGGTAAGAGCGGCCGCGGCGGCGGGCAGCGCCGCGCGGGGAAGCGGAAACGTCATTGCAAGTCTCCTGATCGGGAAAAAAGCGGAACGGGGCGGGCGCACGACCGGCGTCGCGGACATGTCAGAGGGCCGCGGCATCGACCTCTCCGGTGCGGATGCGCATGGCGTGTTCGAGATCGCTGACGAAAATTTTTCCGTCGCCGATCTGACCGGTGCGCGCCGCGGCGACGATGGCGGCGACCGTGCGCTCGACGTGCGCAGCAGGGATGGCGATCTCGATCTTGATCTTCGGCACGAAGGTCACGGTGTATTCGGCGCCGCGATAGATTTCGGTATGGCCCTTCTGGCGGCCGTAGCCTTTCACCTCCGTCACCGTGAGCCCGTGGACGCCGAGCGCGGTCAGCGCGTCGCGCACCTCCTCGAGCTTGAATGGCTTGATGATGGCCGTCACGATCTTCATGGACATCGACCCCTTGCATTGGCCCCGTCAGGACGACCGGGCGACGAGGCGGCCGGCCGCGCTTGGCGGCGGTCGCCCGACAGCAGGGAATCAAATGTCGTGCCACGCCGAAAAAACGGCGCAACGCGTTGATATAACGGCGTATTTTTGGATGGCGGAGGATCGCGGCCGGATTGCGGCCAGCCGCTGCTCAAAAAATGACCGCTGCTGCCTAACTGTGCAGCAGGGAAACGCGCGCCGATCTTGCGCGGATTACGCCTTGCCGCCCGGCTGTTCGCGGCGCTCGCGCAGCGAGCCCTCCTGCGCCACCGAGGCGACCAGCGTGCCGTCCGGCTTGAAGATCAGGCCGCGGGTCAGGCCGCGGCCGTTCTGGGCGCTCGGGCTGTCCTGGCTGTACAACAGCCACTCGTCGGCGCGGAACGGGCGGTGGAACCACATCGCGTGATCGAGGCTCGCCGGCAGCATGTTTTTTTCGAACAGGGTGCGGCCGTAGCGCGCCATCGCCGCGTCGAGCAGCGTGAAGTCGGACGCATAGGCCAGCGCGCACATGTGCAGCGCCGGATCGTCGGGCAGCTTGGCGGCGGTGCGAATCCAGATGTGGATGCGGCCGTCCTCGATCTTCTTGCCGAAATAGCGCTGGTACTCGACCGGGCGCAACTCGATCGGGCGGTCGGATTCGAAGTAGCGGCGGATGAATTCCGGCATCTGGCTGAGGATCGGCTGCCGGGCCAGCTCCTCGGCGGTGAGCTTGTCCGGCGGCGGCACGTCGGGCATGCGGTCCTGATGGTCGAACGCGGTCGCTTCCTCGACGTGGAACGACACCATCATCGAGAAGATGGCGTGGCCGTGCTGGATCGCGGTGACGCGGCGCGTCGCGTAGCTCTTGCCGTCGCGCAGGCGGTCGACCTCGTAGATGATCGGGATCTGCGGGTCGCCGGGCAGCAGGAAGTAGCAATGCAGCGAATGCGGCATGCGGCCCTCGACGGTGCGGCACGCCGCCACCAGCGCCTGCCCGATCACCTGCCCGCCGAACACCCGCTGCCAGCTCGTCTTCGGGCTGATGCCGCGGAACATGTTCACCTCCAGCGGCTCGATGTCGAGGATGGCGAGGAGGTCGATCAGGCTTTTGGACATCGGGGCTCTCGTGTGGCGGCGGGCGGGGGGCGGCCTTGAGGCAGGGCGGAACGGTTTCGGATCGCTGCCGATTGCTGCTACACAATGTTGCTACGCAGGGGCCGCAAGCCGCAGGCGATGACTATATCTATCTCGCGCAGGGCTTGCGCTGGCAAGAGCAAGGACGGCAGCCGATGTCCGACAGGCACGACAGCATCGTCATCGCGGGCGGGGCCTTCGCCGGTCTGGCGCTGGCACTGGCGCTGCGGCAGGGGCTGGGGCCGCAGGTCGAGGTGGTGGTGGCCGACCCCGCGCTCGCACGCACCGGCTACGATCCGCGCGCCTCGGCGATCGTCGCCGCCTGCCGGCGCCTGTTCCAGGCGCTCGGCGTGTGGGACGAGGTGGCGGGCGAAACGCAGCCGATCCTCGACATGGTGGTGACCGACAGCCGGCTGGAGGACGTAACGCGGCCGTCGTTCCTGACCTTCGCCGGCGAGGTCGAGCCCGGCGAGCCGTTCGCCCACATGATCGAGAACCACCGCCTGATCGCGGCGCTGACCGCCCACGCCAAAGCCGGGGGCGTCGATCTGCGCCCCCGTGCCGTCACCGGTTACGAGACGCGCGCCGGCGGCATCGACGTCACCTTCGACGACGGCAGCCAGTGTGCCGCGAGCCTGCTGGTCGCCGCCGACGGGGCGCGCTCGCGGCTGCGGCGGCAGGCCGGCATCGCCACCCACGGCTGGGACTACGACCAGTCGGCCATGGTCTTCAACGTCGCCCACGAGCGCGACCACGACGGCCGCGCGGTCGAGCATTTCTTTCCGGCCGGGCCGTTCGCCATCCTGCCGCTGACCGGCCGGCGCTCGTCGCTGGTGTGGACCGAGCGCCGCAGCGAGGCGGCGCGGCTGCTCGCGCTGCCGGAGGACGAATTTCAGCGCGAACTGGAAAGCCGGTTCGGGCTCGAGCTCGGCGAGGTGCGCCCGCTCGACAAGCCGCGCGCCTTCCCGCTCGGCTACTTCATGGCGCGCGCGTTCGTGGCCGAGCGGCTGGCGCTGGTCGGCGACGCCGCCCACGTCATCCACCCGATCGCCGGGCAGGGCCTCAATCTCGGGCTGAAGGACGTCGCGGCGCTGGCCGAAGTGGTGGTCGATGCGGCGCGGCTCGGCATCGACATCGGGCAGGCCGACGTGCTGGAGCGCTACCAGCGCTGGCGGCGCTTCGACACCATGGCGATGGGCGTGGCGACCAACTCGCTCAACATGCTGTTCTCCAACCGCTCGAACCTGCTGCGCGGCTTGCGCGACATCGGGCTCGGGCTGGTCGATCGCCTGCCGCCGTTGAAAAGTGCGTTCATCCGACAGGCGGCGGGCCTGTCCGGCGAGGTGCCGCGGCTGTTGCGCGGCGAGGCGCTGTAGCGGCGGTCCGTTCAGGCGAGATCGGTTGTGCTTTCAAATTCCGCCATCGTCATGCCCGGATGCGATCCGGGCATCCATCTTCTTGAAAAGGATGGATTGCCGGGTCAGGCCCGGCAATGACGACGAATGGAGACGCCGCCACGATCCAATGCGATCGCAACACACGCTACCCGATCGGGCGCGCTTCTTCCGGCAGCATGATCGGGATGCCGTCGCGGATCGGATAGGCCAGTCGCGCCGCGCGCGAGATCAATTCCTGCCGCTCGGCATCGTATTCGAGCCGGGTCCTGGTCAGCGGGCAGACCAGCAGTTCGAGCAGTTTTGCATCGACGCCGCTGTCGGCCGGATCGGGGGTCATGAGGGTCTCCGGGATCATGCTCTATTGCAGCGGCGGATCGCCGCTGGTTTTCTTTTTCGCCAGATCCATCTGCGTCACCGCAATGAGGATCTCGGCACGGGTCTTGAGGTCTTTCGCTTCCAGAAGCGCCTGCTTCTCGGCGACGCCGTAAGGCGACATCATCGCCAGCGCGTTGACCAGCGCCTCGGTCGGCGCGCTCTCGATGCCCTCCCAGTCGACCTTGAGGCGGTTGGCCTTGAGAAACTCGGTCAGCACCTTGAGCAGGGTCTTGCGATCGACGTCGTCCTCGCCCTTGCGGGCGACGAAATCGTCGACGAAGGCGAAGAAATCGACGCGGGCCTGGCGGTACGGCGTCAGCACCGTCAATTCCTCGACCACCCTGAAGCGGGAAATGCCGGTGAGTTCGAGAATGTAGCGGCCGTCGCCCGATTCGGCGAACTGGGTCATGCGCCCGGCACAGCCGACCTGAAACAGCGCCGGCTGCGCTTCGCTCTCGCTGTGCGCCGCATCCGGCTGGATCATGCCGATCAGGCGATGGCCGTCGCGCAGCGCATCGTCCACCATCGCGAGATAGCGCGGCTCGAAAATGTTGAGCGGCATCTGCCCGCGCGGCAGCAGCAGCGCGCCCGGCAGGGGAAACACCGGAATGATTTCCGGCAATTCCGCGGGTCCGCGATATTCGACGTTGATCGGCATCCCTGGCCTTTCGTGGCTCGGAGCGCGCGGGCGTCAGGCGAACAGCACCGACGACAGCCGGCGGCGGCCTTCGACGGTCGCCTCGTCGGTCGGCCCCCACGCCTCGAAGAACTGCAACAGCTGCTTGCGGGCGCCGTCGTCGTTCCAGCCGCGGGCGCGCCTGACGATCTCGACGAGATGGGAGACGGCATCGCCACGCCGGCCGGCGGCGTTGAGCGCAAGCGCGAGATCGAAGCGCGCCTGATGGTCGGCCGGATCGGCGGCGACCTTCTGCTCCAGTTCGGTGATCGGCCCCAGCGACTTGGCCTGCTCGGCGAGATCGAGGATCGCCTGCACGGCCTTGACGGCGGCGTCCTCGCGCTTGTCGTCGGCGACCTTCGCCAGCGTCTCCTTGGCGCGGTCGAGCGCGCCGGCCTCGGCCAGCAGCCGCGCCAGCCCGGCCAGCGCCGCGGCGTTGGCCGCGTCCTGCGCCAGCACCTCGCTGTAGATCGCCGCCGCCGCCTGCGGGTCGCCGGCCTCGACGGCCGCCTCGGCGTCCTGCAGCGCCTCCTCGATGCTGCCCTCCGGCGCCGGCATGTTCTTGGTCAGCCGGGCGATGAAGGCATTGATCTGGGCTTCCGGCTGCGCGCCCATGAAGCCGTCGGCCGGCTGGCCGTTGACGAAGGCGATCACCGCCGGGATCGACTGGATGCCCATCTGGCCCGGGATGGTCGGATGCTCGTCGATGTTCATCTTGGTGAGCTTGACGCGGCCGCCGGCCGCCTTCACCGCCTTCTCCAGGACCGGCGTCAGCTGCTTGCACGGCCCGCACCACGGCGCCCAGAAATCGATCAGCACCGGCTGGCGGCGCGATTCCTCGATGACGTCCTGAACGAAGGTCTGGGTGGTCACGTCCTTGATCAGATCGGGCGTGGCTGTCGGTTCGTCGCCGTGTTCGATAATCGTCACGTCGTCCTCGTCTGCAAACGCGTCGGTTGCCGGATATCCGGCGTCATGCGCCGACAAGATGGCGGTTCCAAGCCCTGATTTCAATCCGCCGGCGGCAGGCATGAGCCGGCCCGTCGGGCGGGGGAACCGGAAGCCGTTGCATCGGGTTGCGTTTCAAGCCATAGAAGCCGGCCGTTTGGCCTGCCCGATGCCCGCGTTGCCGCCATGCTCGACAGACTGCGACAGTTCATTGCCGATATCGCCGCGCCCGCCGAGCAGCGCATGTTCGACGACGGCGACTACCGCCTCGCCGCCGCGGCGCTGCTGATCCATGTCATCTCGCTCGACGGCCGCCCCTCGCCGGCCGAGCTCGGCAAGCTGAAGTCGCTGCTGGCGCTGCGCTTTGAACTGGACGCGGCGAGCGCCGACAAACTGGTCGCCGAGGCGACGCTGGCCGAGGGCGGCGCCATCGATCTCTATCAGTTCACCCGCGTCATCATGCGCACGGTCAACGAGGAGGGACGGCTGCGCATCGTCGAGATGATGTGGGAATTGGTTTATGCCGACGATCGCGTCACCGAGTTCGAGGAGAACGTGGTGTGGCGGGCGGCCGACCTGCTCGGCATTTCCGGCCGCGACCGCGTCAACCTGCGCCGCCGCGTCTCGCGCGGCCGGCTGGCGCCGGACGACGCCGAATAACGGCCTTGAATAAAGACCTTGGCAGGGATGCCCGAGCAACGGGCACCTTGCGGGAAGCGGGTGGGGCAAGGGGCGGTGAGCGGACGAATTGCGCTGATAACCGGGGCCTCGTCGGGGATCGGGGCGGAGCTCGCCCGCGAGTTCGCCGCCCGCGGCCACCGCGTGGCGCTGACGGCGCGGCGCACCGCCGCGCTCGAGGCGCTCGCCGCCGAGCTGGCCACGGCCTCCGCCGGGCCGCCGATCGTCATCCCGTGCGACCTGTCGCTGCCCGGCGGCAGCGAGGTGATTGCCGCGGCGCTGGCGGCCGAGCGGGTCGAGGTCGAATATCTCGTCAACAATGCCGGCTACGGCCTGTTCGGCCGCGCCCTCGAGCTCGACCGCGCCGAACAGCTCGGCATCGTCGACGTCAACATCCGCGCACTGACCGACCTGACGCTGCGGTTTGCCGGGGAGATCGTGCGCCATCGCGGCGGCATCCTCAATGTCGGCTCGATCGCCGGCTTCCTGCCGGGGCCGGGCATGGCGGTCTATTACGCCAGCAAGGCCTATGTGGTGTCGTTCTCGGAGGCGCTGCATTACGAACTGGGCCGCGCCGGCGTGCGCGTCAGCGCGCTGTGTCCGGGACCGGTGCCGTCCGGCTTTCAGGCGCGCGCCGGATTCTCACCGGGTTTTGATAGCGCGGTGCTCAACGTGTCGGCGCGCGACGCGGCGCGGGCCGGCTATCGCGGCCTGATGGCCAACAAGCGCGTGGTGCTGCCCGGATGGGGCGTGCGCATGATCCCCTCGCTGTTGCGCTTGGCGCCGCGCTGGGTGGTGCTGGCGGCGGCCGGACGCCTGCAAACGCGGCGTTAGAGCGGACGGCGGCGCCGTTAGTGCGCCTTCCGGCGTTGAACTTTCCGCGAGCGGGGCGGGCGCGCCATAGTTCGGCCGGGGCGTGATGCCACAAGACCGGTGCCGATTCGAGCGGAATGCGTTATAATTTCAGACTCATGGGGCAGAATCACAATCTCGCGACAGGAGCCGGAGCACGCGCCGCGGAGCGGCCGCCGGCGGATGCGCGCCCGGTGCTGATCGTGCTGCATCAGGAGACCTCGACGCCGGGCCGGGTCGGCAATGCATTGCGCGCGCTCGGCTACACGCTCGACGTCCGCAAGCCGCGGTTCGGCGATCCGCTGCCCGAGACGCTCGACGGCCATGCCGGCGCCATCGTGTTCGGCGGCCCGATGAGCGCCAACGATCCCGACGATTTCATCCGCCGCGAGATCGACTGGCTGGCGGTGCCGCTCAAGGAACAGCGGCCGTTCATCGGCATCTGCCTCGGCGCGCAGATGCTGGCGAGCCACCTCGGCGCGCGCCTCGCGCTCGACCCGCAGGGGCGCGCCAAGATCGGCTATTATCCGATCCGGCCGACGCCGGTCGGCGAGACCGTGTGCGCCGGCTGGCCGGCGCAGGCCTATCACTGGCACCGCGAGGGGTTCGGCCTGCCGGCCGGCTGCGACCTGCTGGCGGAGGGGGCGCCGAGCGACATCTTTCCGATCCAGGCGTTCCGCAGCGGCTCCTGCTACGGCCTGCAATTCCATCCCGACGTCACCACCGCGATGATGTACCGCTGGACCACGCGCGGCCACGAGCGGCTGACGCTGCCGGGGGCGCGGCCGCGCGCCGACCATTTTCTCGGCCGCGCCGTGCACGACCTGATCGAGCGGGCGTGGCTGAAGCAGTTTCTCGAATGCTGGCTGGCGCGCGAGGAGCCGATGGTGCTGCCGGCCGCGGCGGAATGACGAACGCGGCCGCCTGAGAGGCGGGCGGGTCGATCGGGACTGGCGGAGACTGATTGCAGCGGCCGTTTGGTGGAGCCGAGGGGAATCGAACCCCTGACCTCCTCATTGCGAACGAGGCGCTCTCCCATCTGAGCTACGGCCCCAAACAGCGCAAAACGCGCGCGGGGACCCCCACGCGGGCGCCGCCATTTACCGTCCCCCCCGAGGGCAAGTCAAGGAGCCGCCGGGCGTGGCGATCGCGGCGCGAGCGGCGTTGCCGGCGCGGCCCGGATCGACGCGCGCGGGGCGGCCGGGGAACAGCCTCCCTTGTTTAGGCTGGCCCGAACCGATAGTTTGCCGCCGTCCCGCGTCCCGTCGCACGCCACCAGCGAGCCTCCCCATCCATGCGCGCCATTCTCGACATCGTCCTGATCGTTCTCGATCTCTATGTCTGGCTGTTGATCGCGGCTGCGATCCTGTCGTGGCTGATCGCCTTCAACGTCATCAACACGCGCAACCAGTTCGTCGCCGCCGTCGCCGAGTTCCTCTACCGCATCACCGAGCCGGTGCTGCGGCCGATCCGCTCGCTGCTGCCGGGCCTCGGCGGGCTCGACATCTCGCCGGTGATCGTCATCCTGATCATCATGTTCCTGCAGCGGGTGATCGCCTACTACGTCTACCCCAACGTCATCTGACGACGGGCCGGTTCGCCGTGACGGTGACGGCAGAGAAGATCGGCACTTGACGGATGCCCACGCAACAAAACCCCTGGCGCTTCGCCGAGCACGGCGTCATCGTCGCGGTGCGGGTCACCCCGCGCGGCGGCCGCGACGCCATCGAGGGCCGTGACCGGCTCGCCGACGGGCGCGCGGTCTTGAAGGTGCGGGTGCGCGCCGTGGCCGAGGGCGGCGCCGCCAATGCCGCGGTGATCGCGCTATTGGCGCGCGCGCTCAAGGTGCCGCGCGGCGCGGTGCGCGTCGCCTCCGGCATCACCTCGCGCCAGAAGCAGATCGCGATCGAGGGCGATCCCCACCAGCTCGGCGCCGCGCTGACGCGCCTGACCGCCGGGGCATCCGACCGCCCCCAATCCGACCTCCCCCAAGAGGACAGTCGAGAGGACAGTCATGACCGCCCGCATCATTGACGGCAAGGCGATCGCCGCCGACCTGCGCCAGCGCGTTGCCGACGAGGTGGCGCGCGTCAAGCGCGAGCACCAGTTGACGCCGGGGCTGGCCGTCGTGCTGGTCGGCAACGATCCGGCGAGCGAGGTCTATGTCCGCAGCAAGGGCCGCCAGACCGAGGCCGCCGGCATGGCCTCGTTCGAGCACAAGTTGCCGGCCGACGTCACCCAGGACGAACTCTTGACGCTGATCGCCCGGCTCAACCGCGATCCGGTGGTGCACGGCATTCTGGTGCAGCTGCCGCTGCCGAACGGGCTCGACCCGCGCGCCATCGTCGCCGCCATCGATCCGGCCAAGGACGTCGACGGCCTGCATCCGTTCAACGCCGGGCGGCTGGCCAGCGGCCTGCCGGCGCTGACGCCGTGCACGCCGCTCGGCTGCGTCATCCTGGCGAAGTCGGTCCATCCCTCGCTCGACGGCCTCGACGCCGTGGTGATCGGCCGCTCGACGCTGGTCGGCCGGCCGCTGGTGCAGCTGCTGCTCAACGAGAACGCCACCGTGACCATCGCGCATTCGCGCACCCGCGACCTCGCCGGCCTGTGCCGCCGCGCCGACCTGGTGATCGCCGCCGTCGGCCGCCCGGCGATGGTGAAGGGCGACTGGCTGAAACCCGGCGCCACCGTGATCGACGTCGGCATCAACCGCCTGCCCGGCGGCGCCGACGGCAAGAGCCGGCTGATCGGCGACGTCGCCTACGACGAGGCGGTGGAGGTGGCCGGCGCCATCACCCCGGTGCCGGGCGGCGTCGGGCAGATGACGGTGGCGTGCCTTCTGGTCAACACGCTGCGCGCGGCCTGCGCCATCCACGGCGCGCCGCCGCCGGCCGTCTGATCACGGCGACGGCGCTTCGATCAGCCGCCGGTAGAACCGGATCATGTCGGCATAGTTGGCGATAGCGATGCGCTCGTTGGTGCCGTGGAAGCGCGCCAGGTCTCCTTGCGTCGCCCGCACCGGCGAGAAGCGGAAGATGTTGTCGGTGAGGCCGGCATAGTGGCGCGAATCGGTGGTGGCGAGCATCAGCCCCGGCGCCACCACGACGTCGGGAAAGATCTCGCGGATGGTGCGGTGGAGCGCGCGGTAGGCGTCGCTGTCGGGCGAGGTGACCGGCGGCGGGTCGGTGTTGCCGGGCAATGCCGCCACCGTGACGCGGTCGCCGGCGATGGTGCGCAGGCGCGCCAGCAGCGCCTCATTGCTGTCGCCCGGCAGCAGGCGGAAATTGACGGTCGCCTCGGCATGCGCCGGCAGCACGTTGTCCTTGTTGCCGGCGTTGAAGACGGTCGGCGCCATGGTGGTGCGCAGCATCGCGGCGGTGGTCGGGCTGCGATCGAGTTCGCGCGTCAACAGCGGCTCGAACAGCCACAGGTTGGACAGTACGACGCGGTTCGAGAACCGCATCTCCGGCGCCAGCACGTCGAACATCTGCCGCGCCGTGTCGCCGAGCGCGGCCGGGGCCGGCTCCGCGATCAGCCGCGCCAGCGCGGCGGCGACGTCGCCGATGGCGGTGTGCGGCGGCGGCAGCGAGGAATGGCCCGGCGTCGCCGACGCCTTCAGGGCGACGCTGGCAAACCCCTTTTCGGCGACGCCGATCAGCGCCACCGGCCGGTCGATGCCCTTGAGGATGCCCTCGGTGATCAACAGCCCCTCGTCGAGCACGTAGCCGAGCCGGCCGCCGCGCGCCGCGAGCGTGTGCGCGATCGCGACGGCGCCGCGGCGGCCGCCGACCTCCTCGTCGTCGCCGAAGGCGAGGTAGAGCGTGCGCTTCGGGCGGAAGCCGTCGCGCGCCAGGCTCTCGGCCGCCTCCAGCATGGCGAACAGGTTGCCCTTGTCGTCCCATGCGCCGCGCCCCCAGACGTAGCCGTCGCGCACCACGCCGTCGAACGGGGCGGCCAGCCAGTCCGCCTCGGTGCCGGGGGCGATCGGCACCACGTCCTGATGCGCGAGCCATGCGACCGGCGGCGCCGCCGGGTCGCTGCCCTCCCAGGTGTAGAGCAGCGCGTGGCGGCCGATCACCTCGCGTTTGGCGGCCGCATGGAAGGCCGGGAAGCTTGTCGCAAGATGGGCGTGCAGCGCGGCAAAGGCTCCCGCGCTGGCGTCGGGGTCGTCGGCCTCGGACACGGTGCGGAAGCGGATCGCGGCGGCGAGCCGCCCGGCCGCCGCCGTCTCGTCGACCGGCGCCTTGTCGACCGGCGCCTTGGCTACGGCCTCGACCGCGATCTGGCGCGAGCCGTGGCTGAGCACGTTGGCGAACAGCACGCCGGCCAGCGCCACGGCGGCGACGACGACGACCAGCACGATCCGGCGGATCAGGCGCAATAGACGGCGCATCGGGCGACCTCCCGGGGAGATCGTTGTCTTATCACATCCGGACGCGGGCCATTGCGGCGGTGATCAGCGCATGCGCCTCGCCGACGTCGCCCCAGCGCAGCACCTTGACCCACTTGGTCGGCTCGAGGTCCTTGTAGTGCTCGAAGAAGTGGCGGATCTGCTGAAGGGTGATGTCCGGCAGGTCGCTACAGGTTGTGATGTGATCGTAGCGCTGCGTCAGTTTCGGCGCCGGCACCGCGATGATCTTCTCGTCGCCGCCGGCCTCGTCCTCCATGAACAAAACGCCGACCGGGCGCACGCTCATCACCGCGCCGGGCACGATGGCGCGGGTGTTGGCGATCAGCACGTCGCACGGGTCGCCGTCGTCGGACAGCGTGTGCGGAATGAAGCCGTAGTTTCCGGGGTAGCGCATCGCCGTGTAGAGAAAGCGGTCGACCACCAGCGTGCCGGCGTCCTTGTCGAGTTCGTACTTGATCGGCTCGCCGCCGACCGGCACCTCGATGACGACGTTGACCTCGTGCGGCGGATTGGCGCCGATCGGAATCGCTTCGATGCGCATGGTCTGGTCCTGGGTTGTCACGGCGACAGGGATTTGCGTGACGATAGCGCCCGGCCGCGCCGGCGGTAAGCCCTGCCTTAGTTGCTCCAGGCGAAGGCCACCTTGTCGAGCGAGCGCGGCCCGAACTGTTCGGAGGAACGCGCCACCATGCGGCCGCCGAGGGTGCGGTAGAACTCGGTCGCCGGCTCGTTGTCGGACAGGGCCCAGATCACCATGCTGCGCAGGCCGCTGTGCATCAGGTCGCGCCGCGCGGCGGCGAACAGCCGGCGGCCGAAGCCGAGGCCCTGGAATTCCGGGCGCAGGTAAAGCTCGTAGATCT
>JBDHSY010000013.1:0-16569 GCA_039808405.1 Xanthobacteraceae bacterium | reverse complement strand
ATTCCGAGCGTGCAGGAATTTCACGACAAGGCCCGGCAGCCGGAAGGGTTCGGCGTTCCCTTCGTGATCGATACCGTCGAGATCATGTACAACAAGAAGATGGTCAAGGAGCCGATCACCTCGTGGCTCGACCTGTGGCGCCCCGATCTCGATGGCAAGATCGCGCTTCCCTCGTCCAGTATCGTGCTTCCGACCGACCTGATCGCGGTGATCACGCGGGCGCTCGGCGGTGTCGAGACCGACAAGCAGGCCGTGGACCGGACGTTTGCGAAACTCGCCGAACTGAAGGGCCGCGTGCGCACCTTCACGTCCAACCCGGTGCAGGCATCGACCCTGATCGAGCGCGGCGAGGTGGCGGCCACGCCGCAGCTCGGCATCCGTGTCAGCGCCGTGGTGCAGAAGTCGCAGGAGATTGCCCGTTCATTCCCGAAGGAAGGCGTGTCGGCGCGTCCCTACGATCTGTGCATCGTCAGCGGCTCGAAGGCGAAGGACCTAGCCTACAAGTACATCGAGTTCATTGTCAGCCAAAAAATCCAGAACGACATCGTCAACGCGATGTGGACGCCCGTCGGGAACGCCAACATCAAGATCCCCGACTCGTTGAAGGACAAGATTTTCTCCGATTACGACAAGCTGATCTTTCTCGACGAAACCTATCTCGCGACGGTTCAGCGCGACTGGATGACGCGTTGGGAGCGGACCATCCAGGCAGGATAGGCGGCCATCGAGCGAACGTGCGATGAGCGCCTGCGCGCGCTCATCGCAATGGGGCAGGGCGTCCGGTAGCCGTCGTGGCGGCTGACCGGGCGAGGTATTCGGCGCACTGTAGCGGTCAAGGCAATGAGCGAGATCGATCTCGAAATCCGCAACATCAGGAAGACGTTCGGCCCGGTCGTTGCGGTCGACGACGCGTCCTTGACGATCGAGAAGGGACAGATCGTTTCGTTTCTCGGGCCGAGTGGCTGCGGGAAATCGACCCTGCTCAACATCATCTCCGGCTTTATCGAGCCGGACGCCGGAGAGGTGCGCCTCGCGGGCGAGATCATCAGCCATCTTCCGCCCAATCGGCGCAAGACCAGCATGGTGTTCCAGCATTTTGCGCTGTTCCCCCACATGACGGTGACGGCCAATATCCGCTATGGGCTCGAAGCCGCGCGGATGCCCGATGAGACGATCAGGGAGCGCGTCTCCGAGATGGTGTCGCTGCTGAAGCTCAACGGGCTGGAGCGGCGCTATCCGGGCGAACTGAGCGGCGGCCAGCGGCAGCGCGTTGCGATTGCGCGGGCGCTGGCGGTGCGGCCGAAGGTGCTTCTGCTCGACGAGGCGCTGAGCGCGCTCGACAAGAACCTGCGCGAGGAAATGCAGATCGAACTGACGCTGCTGCTGCGCGCGCTGGATATCACCACGATCCTCGTCACCCACGACCAGCGGGAAGCGTTCGCCGTCAGCGACCGGATCGCGCTGATGGACAGGGGCAGGATCGTCCAGTTCGGCTCGCCGCAGGACGTCTATGGCAGCCCGGCAACGGATTTCGTCTTCAAGTTTCTGGGCTCGGCCAACTGCATCCCCGGCTACGTCCGGAGCGACGGCGCGGCCGGCCTGCTCGCTCTGACAGACACAGGCATCCGTGTTGAAGGCCGTGTCGAAAGCGGGCGCTTTGCCGATCACGATCCGGTCGATCTCTATGTCCGCAGCGAGGACATCCGGCTGTCGTCGGTGCCGACTTCCGTTCACGTCTCGCACCCGGGAGACGTCAAGCTCGTGACCTTTCTCGGCTCGATCTATCGCTATGTCGTCGATTTCGACGGCATGCAGATCGTCGCCGACCGGCCGGCCGGCGCGGAGAATTTCGCCATCGGCGAGAAGATCTATTTCGATTTTCGCCCGAAGGACTGTCATGTCGTTGCGCGTTCGGTGGGCTGACGGCATGACGATGCCATGCGTTTCCGGTCGTGTGGGTGACGCCCCATGAGCTACGCATACAAGCTGCGTCGAACGGCGCCGTGGCTCTGGCTGGCGCCGGCCATCGCGATCTTCATCCCGTTCTTCATCATTCCGATCGCCGTCGTCGTCCGCAACAGCTTCAACGTCGATGACCCGCTGGCGTTGATGGTGTCGGACTTCACGCTGATCAACTATCGAAACGTCATAACCGATCCCTACTACTACCGCGTGATCTTCAACAGCCTGTGGGTTTCGGCGGCGATCACCCTCGGCACGCTGCTGATCGGCTACCCGTTCGCCTATTTCCTGGTGCGCCGCGCCAAGCGGTCCCTGATCTTTCCGCTCTGGGCGATCTACACGCCGCTGGTGGTGAGCATTATCGTGCGTGCGTTCGGCTGGATCGTCATCACGGCGGACAGCGGCCTGATCAACGCCGCGCTTCTGTCCGTCGGGCTCGTCCACGAACCCGTCAAGATTTTGTTCGAAGTCGAGGGAATGATGGTGGCGATGGTCCATCGCTACCTCCCGCTGATGGTCATTCCGCTCGTGAACGCGTTGAGCCGGATCGACACCCAGCTCTATTCCGCTTCGCTCAATCTCGGTGCAAGCGACCAGCGCACGTTCTGGAAGATCACCGTTCCGCTGAGCCTTCCGGGATTCGTGGCCGGCACGCAGCTGGTGTTCGCGGTGGTCCTCAGCGACTTCGTCATTCCGAGCCTGCTCGGCTCCACCCGTTTCCGCATGCTCGCGCCGGTGGTCTACGAAGCGGCGATGATCCGCGTGGCGTGGGCGAATGCCGCGGCGCTAGCCTCGGTCATGCTGCTGATTGTGGTGACCATGCTGGTGACCTCGACCCTGACCTATCGCCGCCTGGCTCCGTGGGCACGGGGGTTGTAGATGGCTGCTGCAACCATGGTTCATACTCGGAGACAGGGTCACCTGTTGGGACTGTACGTTGTCGGTGTCACGATTTTTCTGTTGGCGCCGCTCGTTTTCCCGATGATCATTTCGTTCTCCAGCGGTAGCCGGATCGAATTCCCGCCGCCCGGCTTCAGCCTGCAATGGTACAAGGCGGCGTGGGCTAACGAACTGTTTCTGGCCGGCGCCGTCACCAGCCTGATCATCGCCGCGATCACCACGGCGATATCGATCGTGGCCGGCACGGCGGCGGCGATTGCGATCAATCATTACCGCTTCGCGGGCCGCTCGCTGGTGCAGGTCGTGCTGATGCTGCCGCTGGCGCTGCCGGCCATCGTCAAGGGCCTCGGCGTATTGTTCGTGCTGCCGTCCTATCACATGAGTCAGGGAATGGCGGCGACGGTGCTGTCGCACTGCACGATGTGCATCCCCTATGTCGCGTATCTGGTTCTGGCGTCGCTGGCGAGCTACGACATCACGCTTGAGCAAGCATCGGCAAACCTCGGGGCGTCCCGTTCGCGCACGTTCTTTCGGATCACGCTGCCCTTGATCAAGCCGGGTATCGTTGCTGGCGGGGTGTTCGCCTTTCTGATGTCGTTCGACAACATCTCGCTGTCGCTGTTCACGTCCAATGGCGACACCCTGCCGCTGCGCTTGATGCAGCACATCCAGCACCAGGAAGACCCCGCCGTCGCTGCGGTGTCGAGCGTTCTGGTGCTCGTCGCCCTTGTCGTCATGGTGATGTTCGGACGGGTGCTGCGGGAAAGCCAGCTTGGGGCGCTGAAGACGTCATCGCCCGAATAGATTCGATGCCGGATTGCGGCCGCGCGTGGCGGCGTCCCGGCAGGTTATGGGAGACTATCGCGTGTATACGGAGCTTGGTCTTTTTATCGATGGCGCCTGGATCACCGAAGGGCGCGAGCGGGAGCCGGTGCTGAACCCGGTAACGGGGAAGACGCTGGGCCATGTGCCGCATGCGACACGGGACGATCTCGATCGCGCCGTTGCATCCGCGCAAAAGGGTTTCGCCGTATGGCGGGCCATGAACGCCTATGAGCGGCGGCGCATTCTCGGCAAGGCCGCCGACATCGTGCGCGGCAGGCTTGAGGAGATCGCCAGAATCCTCGTCCAGGAGGAAGGCAAGTCGATTGCCGAGGCGCGGGTCGAGGTGGGCGCGGCCGCCGACGTTCTCGAGTGGATGGGCGAGGAGGGGCGGCGGGCCTACGGTCGCATCATTCCGGGACGGGTCAAGAACGTTCGGCAGATGGTGACGCAGGAGCCGGTCGGTATCGTTGCGGCGTTCTCTCCATGGAATTTCCCTGCCACCACTCCCGTGCGTAAGATGGCGGGTGCCCTCGGGGCCGGTTGCGCCCTGATACTGAAGCCCTCGGAAGAGACGCCCGGAACGGCGATCGCGTTTGTGCGGGCGCTGGAGGAGGCCGGCCTACCGAAGGGTGTGCTGAACCTCATCTTCGGCGTTCCGTCGGATATCTCGGAGTATCTGATCGCCAGGCCCGAGGTCCGAAAAGTCTCCTTTACCGGCTCGGTTGCGGTCGGAAAGCACCTCGGCAAGCTCTGCGCGGAGCATATGAAGCGCTCGACGATGGAACTTGGCGGCCACGCGCCGGTGGTTGTTTTCGATGATATCGATATCGAAAAAAGCGCTGAAGGGCATGCGGCGTGGAAGTATCGCAACGCAGGCCAGGTGTGCATCGCGCCGACCCGCTTCTTTGTCCAGGAGAATGCCTACAAGCGTTACCTGTCGCGATTTGTCGAAGCGACGAATGCGCTCGTTGTCGGCGATGGGCTGGAGGCGAACACCCAGATGGGGCCGCTGGCCAACCCGCGCCGCCTCGAAGCGATGGAGCGTATCGTGGATGAGGCTGCCGCGGCGGGCGCCAAAATCGCCGCCGGCGGGCGACGGAAGGGAAATCAGGGCTATTTTTTCGAGCCGACCGTCGTAACCGACGCTGACGAAGACAGCCAACTCATGACATCGGAGCCGTTCGGCCCGATTGCCGTCATCGCGCCGTTCAAGTCGTTTGACGAAGTGGTGGAGCGCGCCAACCGTCTTCCCTACGGCCTTGCGGCCTATGCGTTCACCGGCTCGTCGAGCACGGCGATCGCCATCGGCGACGCCCTCGAAGCGGGCATGGTCGGCGTCAACAGCTTTGCGATTTCGAATCCGGAAACGCCGTTCGGCGGCATCAAGGATAGCGGCTATGGCCACGAAGGCAGCATCGAGGGGCTCGAAGCCTACATGGTCAAGAAGTTCATATCCCAAGCCTAGAGCTCCGCTTCCGATGGAATCGGAAGTGGAGCTCTAGGATTTTGTTTTGGCGCGTTTTCCTCACGCGAACCGGTTTCCACTTCGCTTGAAAACGCTCCAGGTAGCGACGTCGCATTCGCAAAGCCATGGCACGACTGCCGCGGCAGTCGTGTTGACACCAGCTATGTTTGATCACAAGATGTGATCACGAATTATGGGAGTCCTGACGTGCCGACGCTGGCCAAAATCGAAACCGTCGCGGTGCAGTTGCCGACGCGGCGCGTTCACAAGTGGACCGGTCTGACCGAGCCGATCGGCCGCTATCTTCTGGTCAAGGCCACCGATAGCGACGGGCGGGTCGGCTGGGGCGAGGCGCCCGCGCTCAAGGATTGGGGCGGGGAGTTCGGCCGCTACTTCGGCGAGAGCATCCTCGTCGTCGATTTGATGATCAACCGCTATCTCGCCCCCGCGCTCACCGGCATCGAGCTCGGCAACCCGGCTGAACTCCATGCGCGCATGGATGCGCTGGTCAAGGGCTACCCTTACGCGAAGGCCGCGGTCGAGTTTGCTTACTACGATCTCACCGGGCGCTGGCTCGGCGTGCCGGTATCCACCCTGCTCGGCGGCAGGCTGCGTTCGCGCGTTCCGGTGACGCATTCGATCGGTCTCATCTCGGCAAAGGAAGCGGCGGAAGAGGCCGAAAAGGTCGCGGCCGAAGGCATCAAGACCATCAAGGTCAAGATCGGGGTCGATCCCAGGCGCGACATCGAGGTGGTCGGCGCGGTGCGCGCGGCGGCGGGCGCCGGTATCGATCTCTGCGTGGACGCCAACGAGGGCTATCGAACGCCGGGCGAGGCGATTGCGGCCGTTCGGGCGATGGAAAAGTTCACGCTGAAATATGTCGAGCAGCCGGTGATGGGGATCGAGCGCATGGCGGAAGTCGCGCGCGCCATCGATCAGCCGGTGATGGCCGACGAATCGGCGTGGAACGCCCACGATGCCATCCAGATCGCCGAGCGCCGCGCCGCCCAGATCGTGTCGATCTACACCACGAAGCCCGGCGGGCTTTACAGGGCGATGGAGGTCGGCGCGGTGTGCCGGGCCGCCGGCATCGTCTGCAACGTCAACGGCTCGGTGGAGACCGGTGTCGGCAACCTCGCCAATGTTCACCTCGCCGCGTCTTGCCCCGCCGTCGAATTGTCGAACGTGGTGCCGATTTCGACGCCCGAGGCGCATCAGAACGGCCAGATCGGCGGCATCTACTACCGCGACGATTTGATCAGCGAGCCGTTGCGCGTGGTCGACGGCGCAATCGAGGTGCCGTCCGGCCCCGGCATGGGCATCGAGGTCGATCAGGCCAAGGTCGATCGCTACCGCATCGCGCTTTAGCTGTCAGGGAAAGACCAGGATATGCGTCAGGAAATTCTCACCAGGCAGAGCCGGGAGATGGTTGCGCGCGGCTGGGACGCCATCGTCTCCTGCTCGCCGGAAAATTTTGCCTATGCGGCGGGGTTTGTCGTGCCGTCGCAGCCGCTGTTGCGGCACCGGCATGCGATGGCCATCGTCAGGGCCGACGCAACCGCCTCGCTCCTTGCCGTGGACATGGAGGAAACGACCGTGGCGCGCAACGCGCCCGGCGTCGACCTCGCGGTCTGGAAGGAGTTTTCCGACGATCCGATGCGCGTGCTGGCGGATCATCTGCGCAAGCTTGGCCTGTCGCGCGCCAAGATCGGCATCGAGATGGACTACCTGCCGGCGGGCGACTATGCCCGGCTCCGCGGCTTTCTGCCGGATGCCGTGTTCGAGGCATCCGAGCAGGTCCTGTCGCGGATGCGGCAGATCAAGACCGCCGACGAAGTGGCGTTGCTGCGCCGGCTGTCGCGCATTGCCGATCAGGCGATCGGCGACGCGCTGGCTGCCGTGCGGGAAGGGGACAGCGAGCTCGATATCGCCGCGCATCTGACGCGTAACATCTATGAGCTGGGCGCGGAAAACTTCAAGCTTCTGATCGTGGCGACAGGCGAGCGCAGCCAGCTTCCGAATGTCGGCCCCTCGGAGCGACGGTTGCAGCGCGGAGATGTCTGCCGCATCGAGATCTTCTCGGTGATCGGCGGCTATCAGGCCGGCGTCTGCCGCACCGCCTACGTTCAGGAGCCGCCGCCGATGGCTGAAGCCATCTGGCAGGTGATGGTGGACTGCAAGTATCGCATTCTCGATCAGGTCAAGCCCGGCGCCGACTGCCATGCGATCTATCTCGACTTCGTCGAGCAGTTGAAAAAGCACAATCTGCCGCCGATCTCGTTCGTCGGGCATGGCATCGGGCTTCACCTGCATGAAGATCCTTACATCGGTGAAACTCCGCTGCTGGGCCAGCCCGGAAAGACGTCGGCGCTCGAGGAGAACATGGTGCTCGGCTTCGAGCCGCTATGCTACCGCACGGGCTACGGCTTCGGCGTGCAGAACAAGGACCTGCTGCTGGTGACCAAAACCGGCTCGGAGCTTCTGTCCGATTATACCAACACCGATAAGCTGATCCGGATCGCCTAGGTGGGGCGAGCCAATCGAGCGGCCGTGGTGTGTCGGGCTTCAGGAAAGGGTCAACGACGATGAGCGACATTCTTATTACCGGAACCGGCTATTTCGCCGAAGTCATGGTCTGCGACATCGCCGCGACCGCCCGTCGGCCCCTGCATGTGATCGTCGGCGGACGCAACCTCGAGCGCACGACCTGGCTTGCGGAAGCCGGACGCTCGCGGGCCGCGATCTATAGCACGCCGGCGACGTTCGGCTCTCTCGAGATCGACTCGAGCTCCGACGAAACGGTGGCGGAAGCCATCGCCATCGCGCGCCCGCGCATCGTGGTCCAGACCGCTTCCCTGCAATCGCCGTGGAAGGTCGACCGTCTGGATTCTCCATGGTCGCAGCTTGTCGCCGAGGCGGGATTCGGCATGACCATCGCTTTCCACTCGGTGCTGCCGTCGCGCTCGGCCAGGGCCGTGAAGCGGGTCGGGGCTGATATCGCGTTCGTCAACACCTGCTATCCGGATGGGGTCAATCAGGTGTTGCACCGCGCGGGTCTGCCGCTCACCACGGGCGTCGGCAATGTCGGCATTTTCTCCGCCGTGATCGGCGGACTGGTCAAGCCGGAAGATCGCCCGTCGCTGCGGGTGCTGGCGCATCACCAGCATCTGGTGCAGTGGCGCAAGCCTGGCACCGAGCGGAGCGGCGCGCCGGTGCGGGCGTGGATCGGCGATACGGAAATCGCCGACACCGATGGCCTCACGCGTCATGTGCAGCTTCCCTATCGCGACCTCAACGTGATTTCCGGAGGATCCGCCGTTCCGGTGCTGCTGGCGCTGGCCGGGCATGGCGACATTCTGGCTCATGTTCCGGGGCCCGGAGGACTGCCGGGCGGCTATCCCGTTCGCGTGACAGCCGGCCAGGTGACGCTCGATCTGCCCAAGGGCATCACGCGCGACGAGGCGATCGCGTGGAATCGCGGTTTTGAGGATGCCGACGGCGTCAGCATTCTCGAGAACGGCCGCGTGACCTATTCCGAGCGGGCACGGCACGCGCTTGCGCGTCACGCGCCGTCGCTTGCCGAAGGATTTAACGTGGCCGACGTCGAGGACGCGGCTCGCGCACTCGGCGAATTGCGCGCAAAGCTGGGCGGCTGACGAGCAGTGAGGTCTTTCGTCCCGCCCACCTCGAGCGGTGCGAGAACGAGGAATTGTCGATGAAGGTGCTGGTCATTGGCGCGGGCGCCGGCGGGGCTGCGGCAACGGTCGAGCTGTCGCTCGCCGGGCACGACGTGACGCTGTGGAATCGCTCTTTCGAGACGCTGGCGCCCTTCGAAGAGCATGGCGTTGCCTATGACGGCGTGCTCGGGGAGGGCGTCATCACCACGGCCGCCGTGGTGTCGGATTTGAGCGCCGCCGTGAAAGGCGCCGACGTTGCGCTGGTGACGCTGCCGACGTTCATCCATGCCGCGATTGCGCGCCTGCTGGCGGCGGCCGGGTGGCGGGCGGAGGCTCCGGTCATTCTCAATCCGGGCCATACCGGCGGCGCCCTCGAATTCCGCCACGCCTATGCGCAATGCGGAGCGCAGCCGCCGCCAGTCGCCGAGTTCTCGACGCTGACCTACGTGGCGCGAAAGTATCAGCCGCATCGCGTGACGGTGACCGGGCGCGCAAAGCAGATCCGGGTCGCGGCGCTTCCCGGCGGAAACGCGGCGCTGGCAGCGGCGCGCCAGCTTTTCCCGGCCGCCGTCGATGTCGGGGACGTGCTCGCCAGCGATCTCGCCAACGTCAACATGATCCTGCACCCGCCCGGCGCGGTTCTCGGCGCGGCCTGGGTCGAAGCGACGCAGGGGAATTTCACGTTCTACGTCGAGGGTATGACGCCGGGGGTGGTGCGCGTGATGAAGGCGCTCGATGCCGAGCGCCGGGCCGTTGCCGCGGCGTTCGGCCACGACCTGCCCGACGTGATCGAGGAAATGCGCGCGATCGGCACGGTGCCCGCGGACGCTGCCCCGGGCGACTACCTGGGCGCCATCGCGGGCGGCGAGGCCAACCGCAAGATCAGGGCGCCCGATAGCCTCACGCATCGCTATTACGTCGAGGACCTGAACTACGGGCTGATGCCGTTTCTGGCCCTTGCCACCATCGCGGAGGTGAAGACGCCGGTTGCCTCCGCCCTGCTGCAGCTTGGATATGCGGCGTGCGACGTCCCGCCGGCGTCCGGGCGAACGGCTGATGCCATGGGGATCGCCGGCATGTCGCGCGGCGAACTGCTTCGGCATGTTCGCGGCTAGCTTCCGGAATTTCTGGAACGTGTGCTGGCCGAAGGATTTGCCAGCAACGCGATCCGGGACACACCACAGTCTGAATGGATATGATCATGAGCAACGCACAGCAGAAACTGAAAGAGCTCGGCATCGAGCTTCCGCGCCCTTCCAATCCGTCCGCAAACTATGTCCCGGTGCGGCGGATCGGAAACCTGATGCTCATTTCGGGGCAGGTTCCGTCGCAGGACGGCAAGGATCTGTATGTCGGAAAGCTCGGCGCGGATGTCTCGCTCGAAGACGGACAGAAGGCCGCGCGGATCTGCGCCATCAATCTTCTCGCCCACCTCAATTCGGTGCTGGACGGCGACCTGGGCCGCGTGCGATCCGTGGTGCGGCTGGGAGGATTCGTCAACGCGACCGCCGATTTCGGCGATCATCCAAAGGTCATCAACGGGGCATCGGACCTGATGGTCGAGGTGTTCGGCGATGCCGGGCGGCATGTCCGGGTGGCGGTGGGGGCTCCGTCGCTTCCGCGCAATGTGGCCGTCGAGGTGGAAGGCATATTCGAAGTCGACGAATAGCAGCCACAATGAGCGGGCGCGAGCATCGAACCTGAAGTACCCGGATGAAGAAGACGACGGCCAGAAAAGCGAAAGCCGCTCCCGCACCGGACAAATCCAAGCGCGGTCATGTCCGCGACAGGGTGTCCGAGCATCTTCGTCATGGGCTGATGGCAGGGATGTTCATTCCCGGGCAGGTGATGAGCCTGAGGAAGCTGGCGGGCGCGCTCGGCACCAGTCCGATGCCGGTTCGGGATGCCTTGAGCCAGCTGGTCGCGGCGAACGTCCTCGAGGAAACGCCGGGGCGGTCGGTGCGCGTGCCCAGGATCTCGGCGGAGAAGCTCAAGGAATTGTTCGAGGTCCGCGACGTGATCGAAAGCATGGCCGCCAAGGCGGCATGCAAGACCATCGATGCCGCGACCATCAAGCGCCTGACCGCCATCAACAACGAACTGCTGGCGAGCATTTCCCGGCGCGACATCCTGACCTGTCTTTCCGCCAACCAGAGGTTTCACTTTACGCTCTATGAGGCCGCCGGCTCCGACGTGCTGATGCCGTTGATCGAGTCGCTGTGGCTGCGAAGCGGTCCGACGATGTATTTTTCCCTGCTGATGCCCGACATGCCGTGGGATGCGTCGGCGCATAAGAAAATCATAGAAGGACTTTTGCAGAGAAACGCGGCCGCGGTTCAGCACGCGGTATCGCAGGATATTCGCACGACCGCCCGTCATCTTGCCGGTATCGACAAGGGGCGCGGTCCGTGGATGATGGCCGGCACCCCGCCACTGGATATTTCGCTCGAGGTCTGAGCGGGCCCAGTATCGCTGCAGCAGTTGTCAGATTGCCCTCGGCCCGACTTGATTTCCGCCTGCCGGTTCTCGCGTAAGCCGGGTAGTGCGCCCGAACAGAGCCCCGTGCCTCGGGATTTGCATTGACGTGATGGCGCGTTGGGCAGCGGCCTTTTGCCGTGCGTCTCCCGCTCGAACGCGCGCGGCCGCCTTTCGATAAGCGCCGCATCCCGAAGCTCTCGAAACATTCTCCCATGCCGCGTGGCTGTCTGGACCGCGCCGCGTAGCGAACTGGCACGCCCCCCATAAAACAGCAACGGCGCCAAGCTCTCTGACAACAAGAAACATCTGACTAATTGATTGATATAATTATGATTTACATGATAGTTGGATATTTAGTTGACAGTTTTGATGGGTAAGAGTTAGAGATATAGTCAACTGATAAGCCCGGGAGGATGAGGATGGGTCGCGGCCCACATGTGCCAGTGCAGGACGCTTTGTCCGGCCCCCTGACCGGGCACGTCGTTATCGAGTTGGGCTCGACTGTCGCCGGCCCCTTCTGCGCGCGTCTGCTGGCCGATTTCGGCGCCACCGTCATCAAGGTCGAGCAGAAGGAAGGGGACGCCGTTCGGGCGATGGGAAAGATCAAGGATGGTCATTCCCTCTATGGCGCCTCCATTTTCCGGAACAAGAAAATCGTCTCCGTCGATCTCAGGACCGATCAGGGCCGCGCCATCGTTCGGCGGCTCTGTGAAAAGGCCGATGTGGTCGTCGAGAACTTTCGCCCCGGCACGCTCGAGAAATGGGGCCTGGGTTACGACGTGCTCAGCGCGGCCAATCCGGGTCTCGTTCTGGTCCGGATCAGCGGCTACGGCCAAAGCGGTCCCAACAGCCGGCGGCCGGGATACGGCGTGGTCTGCGAAGCGTTCAGCGGCCTTCGCGAACTGACCGGCGATCCCGACAGGCCGCCCGCCCGCACGGCCGTGTCCATGACCGATTGCATCACCGGGCTGTATGGCGCGTTCGGCGCCGTGATGGCGCTGTTGGATCGGAAGCGGAGCGGTCGAGGGCAGGTGATCGATTGCGCGCTTTATGAGGCCGCCTTCAGCTTCATGGAGCCTCACATCCCGGCCTACCAGCAACTGGGCGTCGTTGCCCGCCGGACCGGATCGCGGTTGCCGAACCACACGCCGAATTCGCTCTATGCGACTGCGGACGGCCGCTACATCCACATCACCGCAGGCTCGCAGAGCGTCTTCAAGCGGCTGGCGCACGCCATGGAAAATCCGGCCCTGCTGGACGATCCACGCTTTGCGACGCCGGAAGCCCGGACCACGCACGAGGATGAGATCGATGACGTCATCGGGGCGTGGACCGGATCGTTACCGCTCGCGACCCTGGAGCGGCTGCTCGATGAGGCGGGCGTGCCGGCTTCCCGGATCTTCGATATCGAGGACATCTTCGCCGATGCCCATTACCGCGCACGCGAGATGATCGCGATGCCGGTGGACCCGGCATTGGGCCCCGTCGCGATGGCCAATGTCGTGCCGCGTCTGTCGCGGACGCCCGGACGCATCTGCTGGGCAGGGCACGAAATCGGGCAGGACACCATCGAGGTGCTGGAACAGCAGCTCGGCTTCGACAGCGCCGAGATCGAACGTCTTGTGAACGATGGCGTGATCTATGACGGCGCAGCTGGTGACGGCGAAGGTGCCGGCGGCGCAGCGCGTACGCGCCTGGTACCTAGCGAGGTTTGATCGATGGCTACCGGTCCGGTGATCGCTGCAAGGGATGTTCTGCCGGCGGAAACGCCCACGCCGTCGAAGATGGCTGAACTGGAGCGCCGCGTGGAGCGGGCGCTGGCCATGGGCGGCAAAGCCAAGCTGGCGCGCCGCAAGGCGGCGGGCCTTCTCAATGCGCGCGAGAGGATCGACCGTCTCGTCGATCCCGGCAGCTATATCGAAACCGGACTGCTCGGCGTGTCCTCGGTCTTTGCCGACGACAGGGACAGTACGCCCGCTGACGGCAAGGTGGCCGGCTTCGCGCGGGTCGACGGTCGCCCCGTCGGGGTGGTTGCCAACGATTTCACGGTCAAGGGCGCTTCGAGCAGCCTGACCAACATGAAAAAAATCGGCCATGTGAAGCGGGTCGCCACGGAGCGCGGCTTTCCGCTGATTTTCCTCGGCGAGTCGTCGGGGGCGCGGATGCCCGACAACATGGGGTCCCGCGGCATGGGGACGCTGCTGGGCAACGATCCCCATCAGTATGTCCGGCATCGCGAAAGCCCCTGGGTGTCGGCGATCCTTGGCCAGTGTTACGGATCGTCCGCCTGGTATTCTTGCCTCTCCGATTTCATCGTCATGCGGAAGGGCGCGACGATGGCGGTCGCCAGTGCGGCGCTGGCATCGCTGGCGATCGGCCAGCAGGTCGATCCCGAGCAGTTGGGTGGCTGGAAGCTGCACAGCGAGGTGACCGGCCTGGTCGATCGGGTGGCCGAGACCGACGAAGAGGCGCTGGACCAGATCCGTCAGTTTCTGTCGTACATGCCGTCCCACAATCAGGAGACACCGCCGGTGGCGGCCGTTCCGCCGGGCTCCGACGACGCTGCGGCGCGCCTTGCCGAGATCGTGCCGGAAAACCGGCGACGGGTTTACGATGTGCGCAAGGTCATCAATGCGATCGTCGACAAGGCGAGCTTCTTCGAACTCAAGCCTCGCTTCGGCGCGACGGCGGTGATCGGCCTCGCGCGGTTGAACGGCGCCTCCGTCGGGATCGTCGCCAACAATCCGATGGGCAAGGCCGGCGCCATGGATGTGGCGGCCTGCGAAAAGATCACGCGTTTCCTCGTGATGTGCGATTCCTTCAACATCCCGATCGTACTGCTGGTCGATACGCCCGGTTTCATCATCGGCGTCGAGGGCGAGCGGATGAAGGCGCCGGGCAAGATCATGAATTTCATGACCGCGCTGCAAATGTGCAGCGTGCCGAAGTTCTCGATCATCATGCGCAAGAGCTACGGTCAGGCCTACCTCAATATGGGCGGCGGTCGCAATTCGGATGAGGTGGCGGCGTGGCCGACGGCGGAAGTCAGCTTCATGGACCCGGCTTACGCGGTCCAGGTGGTGACCTGGGGGCGCGACGTGGACGACGAGGCGCGGGCAGCGTTGCACGCTCAGATGGAACGGGACAGCGACGTCTGGGGTATGGCCGAAATCTACGCGGTGCAGGCCGTGATCCCGCCGGGCGAGACGCGCGACTATCTGGTGCGCATGCTCGACGTTCATACGATGCGTCGATCGCGTGGCGTCGGCAAACATCTGATGGCCGGCTGGCCGACCACTTTCTAGCAGCTAGCATAACATTCGCGATGGGAGATTGAGGCGTGTCGACGATGGAGGTCAGTTCACCGGTCACAGGGACGATCTGGAAGATCGAGGTTGGACCCGGCGACCGTGTGCAGGAGGGCGACGTCATCATGATCCTGGAATCCATGAAAATGGAAATCCCGGTCGAGGCGGAGGCCGCGGGCGTGATCCGGAGTCTTGCGGTCGAGCCGGGCGTTGCCGTGGATGAAGGGCAGGCCTTATGCGTGATCGAGTCGTGACCGCGCCGCAGCCAGCGGAAATTCAGCAGCCGCCTGCGGCGCCGGACGCGCTCGCGGAATTGCGTTTCCGCCGCGATGAGGCGCTCAAGATGGGCGGTGCCACCGCCATAGAGCGCCAGCATCGGGCCGGCAGACTGACGGTGCGCGAGCGGATCGACGCGCTGGTAGATCGCGACAGCTTTCGCGAAATCGGGACGCTTGCGGGCACGGGCACGTACGACGCGGCCAACCGGCTGGTATCGGTCGTACCGGCGCCCTATGTGGCGGGACTGGCGAGGATCGACGGCCGGCCGGTCGTGTTGGGTGGTGAAGATTTCACGGTGCGCGGCGGCACGACGTTCGGCAGCTCGCGGCGCAAGGGCGGTCAGGGCGGGTTCATCGAGGACCTCGCTTACCACTATCGCGTGCCGCTGGTGAACCTGATCGACGGCGCGGGCGGCACGGTGGCGTCCATCAAGCGGCGTGGGCATAGCGTTTTTCCCGGCGTGCATGGATTTGAGCGGTCCGTCGATCTTCTCGGAACCGTGCCCGTGGTGTCGGCCGTGCTGGGGACGGCCGCCGGCGGCCCGGCCGGCCGGGCTATTCTCTCGCATTTCTCGGTGATGGTGCGCGGCTCCAGCCAGATATTCGCTGCCGGTCCGCCGGTCGTCAAACGCTCGCTCGGCCAGCAGATCGACAAGGACGACCTCGGTGGCGTCAAGGTTGCCGTCGACAAGGCGGGCACCGTTCACAACGCGGCGGCGTCGGAAGCCGAGGCATTCGAGCAGATCCGCCGTTTCCTGAGCTTCATGCCCGGCAACGTCTGGGAGTTGCCGCCGGTCGTTGCATCCGACGATCCGGTCGATCGCTGCGACGATCGACTGGCGGAGATCGTGCCGCAGCGCCGCGTCCAGGCCTACCGCATGCACAAGCTGATCGGCATGGTGTGCGATCTCGGCTCGGAGTTCGAGATTCAGCCGAGTTACGGCAAGTCGGTCATCACCATGCTGGCCCGGCTCGGTGGCCGCCCGGTCGGCATCATCGCCAACAATCCGATGGTCTATGGCGGCGCCATGGACGTTCATGCCGCGCGCAAGCAGATCCACTTCATGGAGCTGTGCGACACGTTTCATATTCCGCTGGTGTTCCTCGTCGACGTGCCGGGCTTCATGGTCGGGCTCAAGGCCGAGGAAGAAGGCACGCTGCGCGAGGGCATGCGCGCGGTTTATGTCGCCGGGAAACTGCGTGTGCCGACGATCACGCTGGTCATTCGCAAATGCTACGGCATGGCCGGCATGGCGACCTGCAACAAGAACGATGCCGACATCAAGCTGGCGTGGCCGTCGGCCGAGTGGGGGTCGTTGCCGGTGGAAGGCGGCGTGGCAGCCGCCTATCGCCGGGAGATCATGGCGGCGCCGGACCCGGTCGCCCGCGAACGGGAAATCGAGGCCGAGCTCAAGCCATATGCCTCGCCCTTCCGCACGGCCGAGGCTTTTGCCGTCGAAGAAATCATCGATCCGCGGGAAACGCGCCCGATGTTGTGCCAGCTGATTGCGCTGGCGGAGGCGAGGTTGCGCGCGGACGTCGGGCCGAAGGCCCGTGCCGGCGTACAGCCGTGATCGAGGCGCGTTCTGAAAATTGCGCGTGGCGCACGCGAGGGGAGCGAGCATGATAGACAAGGTTCTGATCGCCAACCGCGGTGAAATTGCCTGTCGGATCAT
>JBDHSY010000012.1:0-17389 GCA_039808405.1 Xanthobacteraceae bacterium | reverse complement strand
ATGACACGAGGAGCGAGCGTCCGTCTTTTGACGCATGCGCAGCCGGTACGGATCGCAAAGGCATTTGCGATCCGGGAAAGCCCCCATCCCGAAGGCTGCTGCGGAAACGCCGTAATTAGGACAGCAATGCTGTCCTAGATTTCACACTGCCAAACTTTGCCATGGTGCGCAAGAGTTCAGAGGCATTCTAGCGCAATTTTTTTCGCCTGCGCGCCGGTTATTCGACCGATTGTTTCGGTGAGACCGATATGTTCGCACCGAATGAAAAAGCCCCCGGCCGGGCCGGGGGCGTCGTCATTGTGTAACCGAACCGAAATTGAGGCGGCTCAGGCCGCGACCTTGGTGCCGGCGTCCACCACCTGCGGGGCGGACGTGCCGGTGCCGATCGGGATCGCGCGGGGCTTTTTGGCCTCCGGGATCTCGCGGACCAGATCGACGTGCAACAGGCCGTTCTCGAGCGAGGCGTTTTTCACCTGCACATAGTCGGCAAGCTGGAAGACGCGCTCGAAGGCCCGCGCGGCGATGCCGCGGTAAAGCACCTCGGTCGTCTTGTCGCCGCTCTCGGCGACCTTCTCGCCCTTGATCGTCAGGGTGTTTTCCTTGGCGACGATCGACAGTTCGTTCTGCGCAAAGCCCGAGACCGCGACGCTGATGCGGTAGGCGTTGTCGCCGGTGCGCTCGATGTTATAGGGCGGATAGCCCGGGGTGGCGTCGCCCGGCACCTGGTCGAGCAGCGAGAACAGGCGGTCGAAGCCGATGGTGGAGCGATAGAACGGGGTGAGATCGAAGGTACGCATGATCCTAGTCCTCCTTGAGTTGAGCGACCCGCGCGCGTTCGACTGAAAGCGCGCGTGATACAGGCGCAGCCGGCGGGGCCGGATACGCCGCAGATACCCGCCGAAGGGCCGGGTTTCGATCTGCATGCAGCCTAGAGCGGCCTGCACGGAGGTGATATTGGGAGGGGGCTTGCGGCGTTCAAGGGGGTTTCCGCCTGCGCTTCGGGCGCCTCGTCCCGCATTTTTTCCGGCACATGCCGGGCCTCTCCGGTGTCCATCGCTCGCCTCATGTCGCTCGTCCCGCTGGTCTCGATCCCCGCCAATCCCGTGCCCGAGGGCGCCGTCGTCGGCATGCTGACGACGCCGGACGGCGCAAAGCTGCGGTTCGCCCGCTGGTTGCCGCTGCCGGGGCCGCGGCTCGGCACGGTGTGCGTGTTCACCGGGCGCGCCGAATCCATCGAAAAGTATTTCGAGACGGTGAACGATCTGCGCGCGCGGGGATTCGCCGTGGCCGCGCTCGACTGGCGCGGGCAGGGCGGCTCGGCGCGGCGTTTGCGCGACGCCCACAAAGGCTACGTGCGGCGCTTTTCCGATTATGAGACCGATCTCGAGACGTTTGTGCGCGAGGTGGTGCTGCCGGACTGCCCGCCGCCGCACTATGCGCTGGCGCATTCGATGGGCGGGGCGGTGATGCTGCGCCTCGCCCATGCCGGCAGCCGCTGGTTCGACCGTTTCGTGCTGTCGGCGCCGATGGTCGGGCTGCCGGGCCGGGTCACGGCGTGGCCCTCGCGCGTGGCGCTGCGGCTCCTGCGGCTGTTCGGCTCCGGCGGCGCCTATGTGCCGGGCGGCAACGGCACCGTCACCGGCGCCGAGCCGTTCGAGGGCAACCCGCTGACCTCCGATCCGGTGCGCTACGCCCGCAACGCGGCGATTCTGGCCGAAAACCCGGCGCTCGGCCTGGGCGCGCCGGCGGTGGCCTGGGCCGATACCGCCTTCCGCGCCATGGCCGAGTTTGCCGATCCCGGCTATCCGTCGCGCATCCGCCAGCCGGTGCTGATCGTCGCCGCCGGCGCCGACACGGTGGTCTCGACGGCGGCCATCGAGGCGTTCGCCATCCACCTGCGGGCCGGCGCGCACCTCGTCATTCCCGGCGCGCGGCACGAACTGTTGCAGGAACAGGACCGCATCCGCGCCCAGTTCTGGGCGGCGTTCGATGCCTTCGTGCCCGGCACGCCGCCGTTCGGATAACCCCGGCCGCCGGTCAGGCCGGCTTCCACCACAGCGTGCTGATGAGATAGGCGCCGAGCGCCAGCAGGAAAATGAAGAACCAGCGCCGGAATGTCTCCGCCGGCATGCGCAGCCGGATCACCTGGCCGACCGCCATGCCGGCGAGCCCCGCCGCCAGCGCCACGGCCGACATCATCGCCACCGAGGCGTTGAGCAGGTCGGCGGCGGCGAGGTTGTAGCCGAGCGCCAGCGTCGAGACCGTGAAAAACAGCCCCATCGCCTGCACCAGCTCTTCCTTCTCCATGCCGGTCGCCTGCAAAAACGGCACCGCCGGAATGGCGAACACGCCGGTGCCGGCGGCGCCGATGCCGGTCAGCAGCCCGACCACGCCGCCGACCCAGCGCTCGTTGTGGCGCGCGACGTGGAAGCGGATGCGCAACAGCCCGAGGGCCGCGTAGATCATCAGCAGGCCGCCCAGCACCGGGGTGTTGAAGCGTGCGTACGGCCCGGTCATCAGCCCGGCCGCCGACCAGGTGCCGAGGCAGGTGCCGAGCAGCAGGGGCCACAGCCGCAGCGTGAGGTCGCGCAGATAGGGACCGCCGAACGTCTGCCAGATGTTGGTGATGAGCGAGGGAACGACGATGATCGCCGCCGCGTGGGCCGGCGTCATTACCGTGGCCATCAGTGCGATGGAGATCGTCGGCAGGCCGAGCCCGACCATGCCCTTGACGAAGCCGGCGAGCACCACGGCGGGAGCCACCACGAACAGCGCGAGATGCATCATGGCGGGACATTGGCCGATCGCTCTCGCCGGCACAATCGCCGCCGGCGGCGGGGCCGTCTGCGCGGGCGCGGGGTCAGGTGGCGAGCAGCTTCATCGCCGCCTCGTGAACGCGGCGGTCGCCGGCGGCAATGATGCGGCCGCCGTGATGGGCCGGGGCGCCTTCCCAGGTGGTGACGATGCCGCCGGCGCCGGTGACGATCGGCACCAGCGCCGCGATATCGTGCGGCTTCAGTTCGGTCTCGATGACCAGATCGATGTGGCCGGCGGCCAGCATGCAGTAGGCGTAGCAGTCGCCGCCGTAGCGCGACAGCCGCACCTCGCGCTCGACGCCGGCGAAGCGGGCGCGGTCGGCCTCGTTCATCAGGAGCGGGCTGGTGGTGAACAGCGTTGCCTCGGCAAGGCTCGCGCAGGCGCGCACCGTCAGCGCGCGGCGGCCGGCGGGCGTGGTGAAGAACGCCGCCCCGCCGTCGCCGCTGAAGCGCTCGCGCAGGTAGGGCTGGTGCATGGTGCCGAACGCCGGCGCGCCGCGCTCGACCAGCGCGATCAGCGTGCCCCAGATCGGCAGCCCCGACACGAACGATTTCGTGCCGTCGATCGGGTCGAGCACCCAGACATATTCGGCGTCGGCATTCTCCGCGCCGAACTCCTCGCCGATGATGCCGTGCTGCGGAAAATTGGCCTTGATCAGCCGCCGCATCACCGCTTCGGCGGCGCGGTCGGCCTCGGTCACGGGGTCGAGATCGCGGCCGGCATTCTTGTTCTCGATGCTGAGTGCCGTGCGGAAGAACGGCAGGATGGTGTCGCCCGAGGCGCTGGCGAGACGGTCGATGAAGGCGCTGAAGTCGATGACCGTCACGGCACGGGTCCTGGAATCGGCGGCGGGACGGGCATGGTGCCGCGCCGGGCCCCGGCTTGTCCATCGCCGATGGCTTGCGCGGGAGGGCGCCGCCGCGTCGGCCGGGTTGTGCGTGGGTGGATATGACGATCGATGAGAGTATCCGGCGGGATCGCCAAAGATAAGAATGGATTTAAGTTCATTAAACTGCCCGCCAAACCGCGCAAAATTGTCGCGGGCGGTGCTCTACATATTCCGTAACATACTGTTACATCGGCAATTATCGGATAAACTGAGATTGCGGTTCAGGAATGGCTCCATGCGTCTAACGCATATGAAATTTGCTGAATAAAGCTTGCATTTTGTGCGGCGCGCCCGCATATTGTTGCGGTGCGGTAGCGCTTGGCGCTATCGCTGCCCTCCTTGGGCGTTTCCTCCCTAGACTTGGGGCCGCTTGTTTTCACGAGCGGCCCTCTTTCTTTTTCAGGCCGGTTTTTTGGTGGCGCGCCTGCCGGGCTCATTCGGCGGCCGTGGCGACCGCGCCGAGGTCGCGCAGCGGCAGCGCCGCGAGCGCCTCCGCCAGGGCCGCGAAGTCGGCGGTCAGCCGGGTGAGGCCCGGCTTTCGCGTGCGCGTCTCCTCGTCCATGTACATGGCGCGGTTGACCTCGATCTGGATGGCGTGGGCGCCATGCAGCGGGTTGCCGTAATGCTCGGTGATGAAGCCGCCGGCATAGGGCTTGTTGCGGGTCACCGAATGGGCGCGGGCAATGAGCGTGGTTTCCACCAGGCGCGTCACCACGGCCGCGCAACTGATGCCGTAACGGTCGCCGATCACGACGTCGGGCCGGGGCGGCTCGTCGCGCGTCAGCCCGACCGAGGGCATCGAATGGCAATCGACCAGCACGGCGGTGCCGAACTGGCTGAGCGCCTTGTCCACCAGGCGGCGCAGCGCCCGGTGGTAGGGCTTGTACAGCGTCTCGATGCGGCCGAGCGCGTCCTCGACGTCGAGCCGCTCGCGGTAGATGTCCTGGCCGTCGCCGGCGATGCGCGGGATGGTGCCGAGCCCGCCGGCCACCCGCATCGAGCGGGTGTTGGCGAACCCCGGCAGGCGGCTCGCGAACATCCGCGGATCGAGCTCGTAGGGCTCGCGGTTGACGTCGATGTAGGAGCGCGGAAAGTTGACGCGGACCACCGGGAAGCCGCGTTCGGCGAGGCCTGCGATCATCTCGTCCACGAACGAGTCTTCCGAGCGCCGCAGCGTCGCCAGCGGCAGCCGCGCCGCAGCGAGAAACTCCGGCGGATAGGCGGCGCCGGAATGCGGCGAGTTGAAAATGATCGGCGCGCGCCAGCGCCCGGGCTCCGCGATCTCGAACGGGGGCGGGGCGGGGCGCTGCGGCGTTGTCATGGCTCCATCCTGCTCCCGGCCGGACCGCCGGCAGCGCTCGATCCCGCGGCAGTGGGCGCCGCGCCGCCATTGTCGAAAATTCCGGCGCCGCTGCCAAGGGCGCCGACCGGAGTAACGCCATGCGCGGCAAGATAAGTCGCCGGACGTGGGAAAGAGGTGGCCGGTGCCTCGCCTTTCACCCGAAATTTACCACCCGTCGGGCTAAGTGGGATGGAACCTGTCGCCCGCCGGATGTAGTGACCTGCCACCATGCCCAAAATTCTCCTCGCTGAAGACGACAACGACATGCGCCGCTTTCTGGTCAAGGCGCTGGAGAATGCCGGCTTTCAGGTTTCCTCCCACGACAACGGCCTCGCAGCCTACCAGAGGCTGCGCGAGGAGCCGTTTGAAATGCTTCTGACCGACATCGTGATGCCGGAGATGGACGGCATCGAACTGGCGCGGCGCGCCTCCGAGCTCGATCCCGACATCAAGATCATGTTCATCACCGGCTTTGCCGCGGTGGCGCTCAATTCCGATTCGGAGGCGCCGAAAAACGCAAAAGTGCTGTCGAAGCCGGTTCACCTGCGCGAACTGGTCAGCGAAGTGAACAAGATGCTGGCGGCCTGAGGTCCGGCCTGCCGCATCGGGCCGCCGGCCGGTGCGGCCTGCTCCCTTGAATACTCCGGCTTGCATCCCGGCTTGCGCCCCTACAGGCGAGCCGATATAGGAGTGGCCTCGCATCCGGCTCGCTCCGGCGGGGCGCACGAAGCCGCGTCCTCGCGGCGTCCGGACGGCAGGCTTCTTCGCTGCTCCTCAACGGGCAGGCGGCTGAAGCGGGCGCGTAGCTCAGCGGGAGAGCACTACGTTGACATCGTAGGGGTCACTGGTTCGATCCCAGTCGCGCCCACCATTCAGCCTTGCCGTTTCTCGATATCTGAGAACTTTCGCGTTTGTGCCACGACACCGGGCCTCGTTCGGCTCCTCGTCGGTCTCTGCTGTCGTCTCTGTGGGGGTGTCTTGCGCGTCTCGGCCGAGTGTCTCCGGGTCAAAAAATTCCGTTCCTGGCGCGAGTGTGTTTGAGCGATTGGTGGGCGCCTAGAACTGGACGCCAAGCCGTTGATGCGGGCTGGGTCGGGGATTTGTTTAGGTGATCTGCCTGGGATCGAGGCCGAGATCTGCAAACTGCTGGCACCATTCGGGCGGCAGCTCACGTAGCCGTTCGACCCCGATGCCACGCGGTAGGTGGCCTTCAACGGCAGCCTGGACCAGGCCAGGCGCCAGGAACGCCAGCGAGATTGTCATATTGACGTGGCGGATACTGTACTTCTCGCGGGCGGCGATCTCCTGAACGCCCGTCACGACGCCGGAGACGATCTCGTCGCGCCAACGGCGGCCGCGGGCGATGGCGCTGACCAGCCGTGCCCGCCGCTCGATTTTGGTGGGGCGGACGTCCTGCCGGACCATGCCGTCGGGGACCAGGATCTTGCGGCTGCGCCGTGACGGTGGCTTTCGCCAAGGGATCAGGAGCGAGGGTGGGCCGGTTCGAATCGCCGCATTGTCTTCACCGTCTCGCCCGAACCAGACTGCCAGATGATCGGCCTGCACCTCGATCCGGCTTAGGTGCCCAAGAATGAAGCTGCGGTCGATTGGAACAGCAGTAAACTGGCTGGCCGCGACATGTTGGCGCAACGCGGCGACGACGGTGTCCTCGATCGCCGCGGCTGGCAACCGCGAAACCGATCCCAGTACCGCGGTACGAGACTCGCCGGCCAGATGCGGCTTCGAGACGTAGTAATGATAGCGCATGGCCCGCTTTGTCGTGTGGGTCGCCACCATGCGATGGCCGGCATCATCAAACAACACTCCAGCCAGGAGATGATCGCCGGGATTGCGGGTCCGTGATTGCGTGGTCCATTGTTGCGAGAGCTTGTGCTGGACTGCCTCAAACAGCGCACGATCCATGATCGCCGGCTGCTCACCCGGCAGAATCTCGTCTCTGTATTTGACCTCGCCGATATAGAACCGGTTGCGCAGCAGATAGAACAGCGAGCCCCGCCCGAACGGAATGCCACCGCGGATCGTGCCATTGGGCAATCGACGGGCCTTGGTGTGCAGGTTCCTGGCCTGGAGGTCACGTACCAGGGCGTTGACGCCGGTCAGCTCAAGGTAGCGTCGATAGATCAGCCGCACCTGCTCGGCCTCGGCCTCAATGACGGTGATCTTGCCGTCCTTGAGCTCATAGCCAAGAGGCAGGGGGCCACCGACCCACAGGCCCTTGCGCTTGGAGGCGGCGATCTTGTCGCGGATCCGCTCCGAGGTGACCTCCCGCTCGAACTGGGCGAAGGACAACAGCACATTAAGGGTGAGGCGACCCATCGAGGTGGTGGTGTTGAACTGCTGGGTGACCGAGACGAAGGAGACGCCGTGGGCGTCGAACAGCTCGACCAGTTTGGCGAAGTCGGCCAGTGAGCGGGTCAGGCGGTCGACCTTGTAGACGACAATGACGTCGACCTTGCGGGCACGAATATCGTTCAGCAACCGCTGTAGGTCGGGACGCTCGGTCGACCCCCCGGAATAGCCGCCATCATCGTAACGGGAGCCGATCAATGACCAGCCGGCATGGGCCTGACTCTTGATATAGGCAGAGGCGGCCTCGAACTGGGCCTCCAGCGAGTTGAACTCCTGGTCGAGCCCACTGTCGGTCGAGACCCGGGTGTAGATGGCGCAGCGAACCGTTTTGAAGGCTGCCTTGCTCATGATGGATCACCCGCGTCGCCCGCCCGTGCCTTGCTATCCCGCAAGCCGAAGAACCGGGGTCCGTTCCAGCGAGTCCCGGTGATGGCGAAGGCGACTGCAGAGAGGCTGTCGAAGGTCTGGCCGTTCCAGGCAAAACCCCGGTCGAGCACCATCACCCGCTCATAGTGCTGGTTCCACTCCCGCACCAGCACCGTGCCAGGCACGACTTCGCTCTGCCTGCGGTCAAAGGCGACCAGGCGGGCAATCATGGCCGCAGGCGGCTCCTTCGCGGGAGTCCGCTCCAGGAGTTGCCGGGTCCGATTGTCGAGATCACCCCATCTATCGGCCTGGAGGCGATAGGTGAGGGTGGCGACCAACAGATGCCGTGGCAGATGATCCGGCGCGGCGCGCCCGAATATGCTTCGCCAGCGCATCCGTAGACCCTTGAGGTCGAGATCACGCAGATGCGCGATCTCGACCCCTGCATCCGGTCTGGCTGAGCGACCCGGCTTGCGCGGTGAACCGGGCATCGGATCAGGTAGCAGTGGCCGGAGGAGTCCGATCGGAGGCGGATGATGGCTCCGGCTCAGCCTTGATGCGGTAATGCCGTCCTCCATCCGTCCGCTCGGAGAGAAGTACGAGCCCCAGCTTCCTGCGAACCACACCGGCCAGGAAGCCGCGCACGGAATGGGCTTGCCAGCCGGTTGCCTTCATGAGGGCGGTGAGCGTCGCGCCGTCGGCATCTTTTAGCATCGCCAGGACGGTTGCCGTCTTGGACAGTTTGCCACGTGCGCGACCAACGCCACGGTCAATCGCCGGCTGACCTGGGTTGCTTACATCGCCGCGGCGAGATGGCGATACAGACCCGGTGTCCACCCGAGGTGCAGGCGGCACGGTCGATACATTGGAATTGGTTACCGGAGACCTCGATGGACCCTTCTTCTTGCTCGATCTGGTCACAGAAACCATCGTCGACCCAACAGGCTTTGCTTTGACGCTCGAGACGGACGACGGCTGATGGTCAATGTGGCCATCGCCGGCTGCTGCACCATCCGGGAGCGACAGGGCCGGTCCGCGCGCGCTCTTCTGCTTGGTGCCGGCAACAACCCCTTTGCCGGTTGACCTGGTTTTGGTGTCCAGTCTCGCTGGGCTCGATCGGGATGCGGCGGGAGATGCGTATTGTAATCCAGATGACTCGGAACGTGACGTTTGGACCTTTGCCTTCTTGACCGGTTGGGCCCGCGGTCCGGTCTTCGTTAAGGGTGGCGATCGCTTGCTCATAATCTTCTCCTCGGCTGGACGGCAGCGGTGCTGCTGCCACGAGACCAGCCTCGCGTCAGCGCAAACCGCGCCTGCGAGGCAAGCCGAAGTCGAGGGGAGCGATTACAGATTCCAGGCACGCGCTCCTAAGGTGTCAGGTGTTAGTTAGGCGTTTGAGCAGACTCGCCGCATCCAGCAGCCGCCCCGTTTTGTAAACACCTTGTTCGATGTCAAGCGCGAGCGTGACGCCCTCGCCGACGCTGCCGGCCTGCGCACAGATGGTAGCCGCCCGGGCGATCCGTGCCGCTTCTTCCAGTCGAATCTGGATGCCGGCCAGGATAATGCCGATCGCCTGCCGGGCTGTGGTGCTGTCCATCTCCATGGTGGTTATCTCCGTTATCATGCCACCACACATGCTCGGTCTCACCCTGAAGTCGAGTGCAATCTCAGCAATCTCATGGCTCAAATCGGGTCAAAAGGATCACAATGTGATCGGCTATAAATAACGACGAGATAGGTGTCCTGCGCGGGGTGGCTGGATCGCGCAGTATCGTCCGGCAGGTAGGGTCGGCTGGCCTCGCTCCTGTCCGGCCCGCTCGTTGCCAGTGTGATCGACGGCTACAAGGCAAAGCTGGCGGCCGGTAACGACAAGGACCGGATAGCGGCCGATCTAGCGCAGCGCGAACTTGACGTGCAGCGCGCCGAGATTGAGGCGCAGACGCAGTATCGGATCGCCACGGTGGGGCGCTGGTACGAGCCCGATCTGCCGTCAAACCCGATGTTGTGGACGAACGATTGCTCATGTCGCTGGACCTTCGCCAGCAACGACACGATAGATGCGCTCGCCATCCGTTTTGGCGGAGATCAGATTGAGCCCGAGCTTCTTCCTGACGACGCCGGCAAAGAAGCCGCGGACCGAGTGCTGCTGCCAGCCGGTTGTCGCCCTGATGGCTGCGATGGTCGTGCCCCCTGGTTGTTGAAGCATGGCGAGCACCGTCGCGGTCTTCGACGTCTTGCTGTGCCTGTGCTTTGCCGCACGGCTTACCTTCGAGGTGTTGCCGTCCTTTGAGGTGCCCGTTGCGTTCCGTATCGCCGCCGGTCGTTTGGAGGCTACCTTGGCTTGCTTGACCGAAGCAGACTCGGCGACATCAGGCTTCCGTCTTGAAGCTGCTGCCATGCGCCTCGTTGTTTTGGTGCTGGGCCCCTTCGCCCGCTGTTCTTTTCCCTTCTTCGTTGTTGAGCGCCGGACTGTCTTGCGCGATGACGATCTGCTCGTTGCCATGATGACCTCCTGATCTGCAGCAAGGTGCTGCCACGAGGTCGGCCTCGCCAGGGCGTAAAGCGCGCGCCCGCGAGGCGGTGGCGAAGGATGTGCCGATCGGCGCGATCGCCTGATCGTGTCGTGCAGCGGTGGATCAACCTGCGTTTGCAATGACAGGTCAGCCTTCCGTCAATCGATTGAGCAGGCTCGCCGCGTCGAGCAGGCGGCCAGCCTCGTGCACCGGCTGCTCGATGTCGAGAGCTAAAGTGACGCCTTCACCGGTGCTGCCGGCTTGTGCACATGCCGTTGCCGCACGAGCAATGCGCGCAGCATCTTCCAGCCTGACCTGAATGGCGGCCAGAATCATGCCAACCGCCTGTGCCGCCGTATGACTGTCCATCTGCATCGTGGCTATCTCCTCTCGGGACACCACCACACATGCTCTGTCTTACTGGGAAGTCGAGTACTATCGGAGCAATCATCTGGCTCAGATCGGACCTCTTCGATCACAATGTGATCCGGGCGGGGGAGCAACATGCTCCATGGGGCGCAGTCCCGAAGCATCCTCGTCACCGCCGCCGGTCTATGGTCTCTTTCCGGCGTTTGGCGGACGTAGGTTCTGTATCCGGCTTCAGCAGAGCCTTCAGCAGCCTCACCGGATCGGTCTCGAGGGCCCGGGCGACGGCGACGAACTCCACCACATCCAGGCGCCGCTCGCCGCCCTCGTATTTGGCAACGAACGACTGCGGCCGGCCAAGGGCCTCGGCGACATGCCGTTGGGTCAGCCCGGCCCGCTTGCGGGTGGCGGCCAGCAGTTCGATCAGGCGGACATGATCCGGGGATCTGAGGGATTTTGCCATGCGCCTGCGAATCGATTGAGCAGCGCATGGCAAGCTGATCCCGGACGGGGATTATCCCAAAAGAGGATGACGTTAACCTCGATCTGATCTGATCACCTCAATAGCCCGACATGGACTGGATGTGCCCGCGCAACAGAGCGATGTCGGACCTGCGGGCCAGTGACGGCCGGCTATCAAAGACAGCGCCAAGGACGAGCCCTGAGCGCACATCCTGAGAGGGTCTGCATCATGAAGATCAGTTTCAGCCGTAAAGGTTTTGACAGCGCCTCGGGCGGGGTCCCATCCCCCATCATCAACGGCCGCCCGATCAGTTTGCCGATCCCGACCGGGCATCGGTCCGACCTCACCTATGACGATATTGGCCTTGGCGAGATCGTCACCCGCCTGACGCGGGGCCGGACTTCGGGACGGGACGCTTGCCATCTCGATCCGATGTTTGAGGGGAGTTCGTGTGCCTTCGGGCAAACGGGGGCGGCCCAGAGCCATCTGGCCAATCAGGGGTTCGGTGAAGGCGATGTGTTCCTGTTTTTCGGGCTTTTTGCCGACGAGGCCGGCCATGGCCGCCACCACCGCATCTTCGGCTATCTTCGGGTTGCCGAGGTGATCCGGCTCGGCGCGAAGCCAGGGCATGGTCCGAATTGCCTGAAGCAGTTCCGGTTCCGCCATCCCCATACGATTGGGGAGTGGAACGACAACAATACCCTGTATGTCGGGCAGGGCGGCGTCGCCCGCACCGCGGCGGACCGGTTGCGTCTCTCAAAGGCCAATGGGCCGGTCTCGCGCTGGCGGGTGCCGGCCTGGCTGCCGCGTTGCGGCCTGACCTATCACGGCAAGCCGGACTGCTGGGCCACGGAGGGCGAACTACAAACAGTCGCCAAGGGCCAGGAGTTCATCACCGACATCGGCCATGATGACGCCGCCAGGCAATGGGTGGAGGACATTATCCAAGAGATCGACCGGACAGGAGGCCTCTCATGACTCCGGTCAAGGTGATCGTGGTGCTCCTGCGCCAGCCAAAGAATAGCCCGACCGAGAGTCGCGACGATCCGTTCTGGGAGGTGGGCAGCTTTGGCTGCACCGGCTGCCACCGCCGCAATCTCATGAACCCGAAGCGGGCCGCCGAACTCGATGGCGCCCGGCTCGCCTTCGTCCAGGGAGGCCCATTGGGCTTCCGGCTTGTCCATGTCACCCCACCGATCCGGACCGAACCGCTGGGATCCGTCATCGAGGCGCGCTGGGATCCAGCGAAGATGCCGCTGGCCTATCAGCGGGCGCCGCTGGTGATCGACAATAAAGACCGCACCAAGATGCCGCTCCTCGCACGAGAGGTGGAAGGAGTTGCCCGCTCAACCCCGGTTGCTCGGTTCTCGAGCGCGTTCCGCAGCCGGCGACGACCGGTCGCCGGCGAGATCGGCGAGGAGATCATCGCCTGCTACAACCGCCACCGAAGATCCGCCAACATTGCCGCGACTTATGTCGAGGCCCTGCCGTACACCCCGCCATTGATCGAGACCAATCGGCGGAAACGATACCAACAGTTTCGGCGCGACAAGATCGCAAAGGCTGAGAAATTGCAGATACGTCGCGCTGGAGGAAGGTGCGGCCGGATCTGACAGGATGCCGGTATGCGATCGGCATTCGGCCAGATCATGTGCGGCCGAGACCAGCGGGGACAATGGCCCATCAGGCTATCATCCAGGCCAGCGGTGTGATCGCTCACTTTAGCGGAATACCGACATCTGATCGGCGTGCTGTTGGTCCAGACCGGCAGCATGATTGCTCATTTTCTGGCACAGGATGACAGGTCTCGGCGAGCCTTATTCGTTTTTCCATTACCTTGTCATTGAGCCGAGACGGCATGGTACCATCGGATTACAGTAAACGCTTGCGCCCACCGGCAGTGCCGTATCGGGATAACCGCCCCCGGCGTAATGTGAAGGCACTCGCGCCGGGGGTGGTTTGCGATTTCTGAGCCTTAGTAAAAGACACGTTCCAGTCTCTCCACCCATCGTAGTGAAGTATCATAGCCGTGTTGATCGAACGCCAGCGCCTGGGTGATGCTGTCGACCTGGTCATCGTGCTTGCTCTGCGGGAACGTCAGGAGCTCAGCCTCGAGCTCCGGTAGGAAGCCAGCGTCCTTGGGGAACAGGACCTGCCCAGCCTCGAATTTACCTTGCTGGACATAGACGCGACCGATCTTGTCGTGCTCGATCGGCACGAGGCGGATGGCCCAACGGCACATCCGCCGCAGTTCCTGCTCGAGCCCGATGCCGGCGGAGGCATCTTCGATCAGAATGGTGTCAGGCTGGTAGCGTTCGGCGAGCGCGATGGCCGTGTCGCGCAGCCGCGGATACTCGTAGCGTCCACGGGTCACGTCAATGAGGTAGTAGGTCGTGCGTTCGGCTATCAGCCAAGTGGTGCAGACCGACCAGTCGTTCTGCGCGCCGGCTTTTGCTGCGGTATCCCAGCTCTGGATCAGCTTGGTGGACGAGGTACGCTCCGGGAGCTGGTTGTAGTAGCGTAGCCAGTCCCGCCGGATCATTGCGCCTCCCGCCGGTACTGGTGCCTGCTGATATTGTGCGGAGAATACATCCAAGCCCATTTCAGTTCGTAGCCGCTCGAGGGTAACAAGCGATTCTCGCTCGGGGTGCAGGGCTTCCCCGGCTCGCCGGACGTGGCTGTGGCCTTCTCCAATCGTGATGGTCTCGTCCTCCTCGGCGATTGCCGGCAGGCTAAGATGGGTCCACTCATTGGAGCTCTCCAGCAGATGGCCCGACAGATCGTTCATATGCACGCGCTGCATCACGACGATAATGACGCCGGTCTCCTTGTTGTCGAGCCGTGAGACCAACGTAGTTGGGTGCCACTGATTGAGGTTATTGCGCAGTGTTTCGGACTGGGCGTCGACCGGCTTCTGCGGATCGTCGATGATGAAGCAGTCGCCGCCCAGCCCGGTCAGGGTGGCGTTGACCGAAGTACTCCTGCGGAACCCGCGCTGGGTGGTGAACACGTCCGAATCTATGACTCTGGCTACCCGCATTCGCGGGAAGGCTTCTTGATACCAGGGCGACTGCACGATCGCGCGAAAGTCCGCTGCATGCTTCTGGGACAGATCGTTGCCATAACTGATGCAGATGATGCGGCGGCGCGGATTATGCCCGAGCAGAAAAGCTGGGAACGCCACCGAGACCGCAAGCGACTTCAGATAACGTGGTGGCATGTTGATGATCAGTCGCGTCGTCTTGCCCTCCATCACCTGTTTGAGCTGCCAGGCGATCGCCTCGATGTGCCAGTTCGGCATGAACTGCATACTGGGGTTCAAGGCCAGAACGCAGCGATGCAGAAAAGCACCAAAGTTGCTACGCAGCAGGGCGCGGAAGGCCTTCCTATCATGTGAGATCATTGTCGCCTCCCTTGGTCTGGGCGTCCGTGATCTGTCGGATGTAACTGTTCAAAACCGCTTTATCGTCGTCGCTCATTTCCGATGGCGCTGCTGCACTGTTCTGATCGATTTGAGACTTGCGGTTGAGCAGGAAGGCGGCCGCCTTGAGATCGCCCTGCAACGCTTTCTGGGTAATCGCCCGGTAAGCACCGTCCATCACCGTGATTTGCCGTGTGCGACCGTGCTCGTGGACGGTAATCTTGCGGTTCAACAAGGCGTTGAGGATATCTGTCTCGGACTTTGCGCCCTTGGGGCGCCCCCGTGGATTGCCGCTTTGCCCCGGTTTGAACTGCGTATCGCGGGGCGGTCGGCCGTAACCGACCGCGTAACCGTCGCCAGCCGCGGCGTCATGGCTGATGGATTCTTCCTGTTTCGACGATACCGGACGCCGCGATCGGGGCGGCTTCTTGTCGGACCTGCTCATTTGCTCCTCCGGCGGTTGGAGGTGGCGCGGGAGGCGGATATCTCATCGAAAGTCTGCCCCGACGCCTCGAGAACGGCATCCTTGCCGGTAAAAGCCTGCCAGCGACGGATCGAGACATCGACATAGAGCGGGTCAATCTCCATGCCGAAGGCCCTCCTGCCGACCCGCTCGGCAGCCAGGATGGTGGTGCCGGAGCCCATGAAGGGATCGAGCACGCTGTCGCCGCGCCGGGTGCAGTCGCGCATGGCGTCTGCCACCATCGCGACCGGTTTGACCGTGGGATGCAGCGCGAGATCATCCATGCGACCGGTCCGGAAGGTGTTCACCCCCGGATAGGTCCAGACGTTGGAGCGGTTGCGTCCGTGCCGGCCCAGTTCGACATTGTTACGATGGGGGATATCGCCGTTCCGGAACACAAAAATCAGTTCGTGCTGGGAACGGTAAAAGCTACCCTGGCCGGGATTTGTCTTGACCCAGACGATCACGTTGAGCAGATCGGAATAGACCTCGGATCCCGCCTCATGAAGCTCGCGCAGATGGCGCCAGTCCATGCAGATATAATGGATCGAACCATCAATTGTGTAGCGGACAAGCTGCTGAGCGATACTTTTTAGGAATGCTACGAACTGCTGCACTGTCATCTCGCCGGAAGCTGTAGCGAACTCGCGGTGCCGAGTCTTTCCGCGGCCGACCACGGAATGAATCCGGACATTGTAAGGCGGATCGGTGAATACCATCGCGGCGCGCTGCCGCCCCATCAGGGCCTGCCAGGCGGCATGATCTCTCACATCGCCACACAGCAGCTGGTGAGTGCCGAGCACCCAGAGATCGCCCGGTTGGCTGATCGCTTTGTTGGCGATCACCGGCACTTCATCCGCGGGCTCCTGCTCGGGATCGACCAGATCGCCCATCAGCGCATCGATCTCCGCCGGGGCAAAGCCGGTAATCTCCAGGTCGAGGTTGATCTCCCCCAAAAGCGAGCCGAGATCGCCGAGCTCTTGCGTCAGCAGTTTGCGGTCCCAGCCGGCGTTGGCCGCGATCTTGTTGTCGGCGATCGCCAGTGCGCGCTTCTGCGTGCTATTAAGGCCCTCAACCCTGACCACTGGAACCTGTCGCAGCGCTAACTCCCGCGCCGCCAGATAGCGGCCATGGCCGGCGATAATTTCATTGTCTTCGTCGACAATGATTGGTGCCGTCCAGCCGAATTCCCGAATGCTGGCAACAAGCTGGTTGACCTGCCGTTGCGAATGCGTGCGCGCATTGCGAAGGTTGGGCTTGAGATTAGCGATTTGAGCATACGCAATCTGCACTTCGGTCGATAGCGGATGTCCATTATTTGAAGCTGTTATTGAAGTTTCAATTTGTCGTGAAGACACGGCAGAATCCTCCTGTCATTGCGGTTTAGCTGCTCCGCCCGCGTTTGCGAGGTTCGACTTCTCGAAGCCGCTTGTGAAGCACGAAGGCGGGGGTTACGAGCTCCAGCCACGTACAAGAGCGACCGAGCCGTTCACGCTGAAATCGAAAGGCAGATACCTCGTCGGAAAAAAGTCGAGCGTAGGAGTTCTCTGAGTCAGACCTGTTATCGTCGTCAGAAACAATTAGTAAGAATTGCGGATTTGCGTTTGTTTGAAGCACGCGACCTGGACTTGTATCTTGCTCAAAAGAAAACAGGGCATTCGGATCGTGGTGTAGGATTTTCCGATGTCTCTGCTCAAGCTCAGGTCGAACACGGCGTAAAGTGCTGACCGCAAAACCTTGGGGCCAATTGTGATTCAGCATCCTCAGGGCGGCTAGGAGGGCAAAGGCTTCGTATTCTGAAAAACTAACTTCAAACCCTTTCCCGGGAAGGTCCTCACTATAAAACGCGTAGTTTGATTGCTCAGGATCGCTCGAGCGCACATTGCGGCCGAGCCTCCGATCCGCATCCAAAAGCCGCTTCACGCGGGTCCGCAGTTCCGAAACTGCCTGTTTAGACTGGATGCCCATGGCGAGGGCAATCGCATCTTCAACCTGGTTTCGCTTGTATACACGCATATAAAACCCGCATCAATGTTTCATTGGTATGCCGGCTCGCACGATCTGTCAATGGATCTTGAAGTCGCCTCCCGTTGCACGGCGCAATCACCGTCCACGTGGTCGCGGATCAGCGGAAATGCAGCAGAGCTTAACCATCGCTTTGGTGGGTCCGGCATCGCGCTGATGCTGGGCGTCCTCATGGGATTCGTGGTCGCGCTTGGCATCCCGACCGGTGGCCGCGATGACTCAGGCGATGGGCGTGCTGGCGAACGGCGATATCGACCTGCCGATCGCATAGCCGACGACGCGGCGTGACCAGGCATCCAGGATGATCGCCACATAGGCGAAGCTGCCGCTGATGGCGACGTAGGTCAGGTCCGC